>JAYVAP010000712.1:0-2060 GCA_043750915.1 Spirosoma sp.
CTGACCGGCACCGAAAACCGCCTGGCCCAGTATGCCGATCAGAATCAGCAGGTTGTGGTGGCGCAGGGGCGGCTCATGGAGAGCAAACTGACCCGCAACTCCACCTTTCTGACCCAACTCTACTACGCAGCCCTGCAAAGTGCCGATCAGATGCGGTTGTCGCTCATTCGGGAGGCTCCGCTCTTTAACATCATTGACCCGGTGGCTTTCCCACTTTACCGGGAAGTTAAAGCCCCGGTGGGCATGAGAATTGGTATTGCGCTGGGATTGCTGCTGGCCATAATCACTATTTTCCTGCGCGAAACGTATCGCTCCATCATGCGGGAGGAGTAAAATAATATCTACGACCTGATTTTGAAAACACACGAAGTAATTATTCAGCCCGGACGCGCCGAGCGCCACTACTGGCGGGACCTGTGGCGCAACCGGGAGTTGATGTATATTCTGTCCATGCGCGATGTGTCGGTGCGCTATAAACAGACAGCCCTGGGGATGGCCTGGGGCCTGATTCGGCCGCTGACAACCATGCTCATTATGGTGTTTGTTTTTAGCCGCATTGCCAAATTACCCGGCGATCCGGGCGTGCCCTATCCGCTGATGGTGCTGGGCGGCATTACCGTCTGGACGTTTTTTGCCACCGCCTTCTCGCAGATCAGCAACAGCGTGACCATGAACGCAAACTTAGTTACGAAGGTCTATTTTCCCCGGCTTATTATGCCCATCAGTGCCGTAGCCGTGAGTTTCATCGATTTTCTGGTCTCGCTGGGGTTGTTCATTTTGCTGGCCATCTGGTATCAGTTTTTGCCCGACTGGCATCTGATTTTTTTGCCGGGGTTTATTCTGCTGGCCGTGCTGGCGGCTTTTGCCTTCGGGTTGTTTTTTGCCGTTGTCAACGTGCGATTCCGGGATGTGGGCCAGCTGATTCCGTTTTTAGTACAGATAGGGTTTTATGCTTGCCCCATTGCCTACAGCAGTCGCCTGGTTGCCGGCGACTGGTACTACAAATACTACCTGCTGAATCCGATGGTGGGCATCATCGACGGATTCCGCTGGGCCCTGCTGGGGGGAAAAGCTTATTTTAACCCCCAGAGTCTGCTGGCTTCCATCATCACCATCACGATTTGCCTGACGCTGTCGCTCTACTTTTTTCGGAAGCGCGAGAGTACCTTTGTCGATGACATTTAACCTTGCCGATCTACTAATCCTGCTATGTCCGTTATCACCGTCGAAAACATTAGTAAACAGTACATTATCGACCACCAGAAAGGAAAGGGGGCCAACACGCTGCGCGATGTGCTCACGGCCAATTTCCGGCAGGTATTCAACGGGCAGAAGAAGGAAGAATCCGTAACCAAAGAAGCGTTCTGGGCCCTGCGCGACGTGAGTTTTGCCATTGAGCAAGGCGACCGCGTGGGTATTGTCGGCCATAACGGAGCGGGCAAATCGACGATGCTCAAAATACTGAGCAAAATTATCGAGCCCACCACCGGCACCGTTCGCATCCGGGGCCGGGTAGCCAGTTTGCTGGAGGTTGGAACGGGCTTCCACCCCGAGCTGACGGGCCGCGAAAACATTTACCTCAACGGATCGCTGCTGGGCATGAGCCGCAGCGAAATAAAAAAACAGTTCGACGAAATTGTGGCCTTTGCCGGGGTTGAGAAGTTTCTGGACACGCCCGTGAAACGCTATTCGTCGGGGATGTATGTGCGGCTGGGCTTTGCCATCTCGGCGCACCTCGACCCCGAAATCATGATTGTGGATGAGGTGCTGGCGGTGGGCGATGCCGAATTCCAGAAAAAAAGTCTCGGCAAAATGCGTGACAACTCTGCCAGTGGCCGAACCATTATTTTTGTCAGCCACAACCTGACGGCCGTGCAGGCCCTGTGTAATAAAACGCTGTACTTTGAAAAAGGCCAGTTAATTGAGCAGGGCGAAACCAACCAGGTTGTTGCTTCCTACCTGAGCAAGGTATCCAAAACGCGGCTCCTGCGCCAGTGGGATACGCCCGAAGATGCCCCCGGCAACGATCTGGTCCGGATTAAACGCATCGAACTCACCCC
>JAYVAP010000713.1:0-3713 GCA_043750915.1 Spirosoma sp.
CCCTCAAAATTAAAACCTTTTTAAAAGAGTAAACAACTTTCCAGGAACTCGATAAACAAGTTTATTTATATCGATCGATGTTTACGCCAGGGGCGCCAATACGCAACGTGTGCTGTTGCGATTTGGTTGCCATCCTTGCGCGCAACCCGAACAACGCTTCAAGCTTCCAAGGCCGAGTAAGAAGTAATGGATGTTACAGTGCGCTATCGGCGTGTAGCAAATCAGTCCGTCCCCGGTCAAGCTCAGCGACTCGTAGCACTGGGTGCAAATGGCCGCGGGGGTTTCGCTCGTGGGAATGGAATAGAGCTGGCAACCGAGGATCGAGCCGGGCGAGCATGTGCGGTGGTTCAATGACATCTGGAGTCCCTCCTCACAGACCTGGCAGGTGAAGAACTCGGTCGAGGCGCCCGAAGGGTCGTAGGCGTTGCAGTAGGCGATGTAAGGCAGGCAGTGCTCGCCGTTGGAGGTCAGGTCGAACTCGGCCGCGCAAATTTCGCAAATTTGCGCCGGGCTTTCAAAGGTGGTGTTTTGGCTGTAAGTGTCGCAGTGGGGCAAACTGTTGAGGCATTTAAGGTAATCGCCGGTAACCTGGAAGTTTTCGAAGCAAGCGCTACAGAAGAATTGGGTTGTTCCGACCGGCGAGGGGGAGTAAGTGAAACAGTGCTCGATGGTGGGCAGGCATACGTCCTCGTTATCCGTTTTTCTAAACCCCTCAGCGCAAGTTGTGCACTTATGAACGGTCGGGTAGTTGACGTTGTGCACCGAGCAATGGGGGATGGCTTCAACGCATTGCGTTTTCGTCGGGTTGGTTGTAAAGCCCTCGTTGCAAGTTTGGCACGTGAACTGGGTAGTTCCGACGGGCGAAGCAACATAAAAATCGCACTTAGTAATCGGAGTAAGGCAAGCATCTTGGCCGTCGGTTTTCTTGAAGCCTTCAGCGCAAGTGGTGCACTTATAATCAATGGGGTAGTTCGCGTCATGTTGGAAGCAGTTAGAAATGACCGCGACGCACCGGGTTTTGGTCGGGTTCGTAATAAAGTTGTCGTTGCAGGTTAGGCAGGTGAACTGAGTCGTTCCGACGGGCGAAGGGTTGTAATATTTGCACTCGGCAATCGGGCTGAGGCACGCATCTTCGCCGTCGGTTTTCTTAAATCCTTCGGCACAAGTCACGCACTTGTGATCGGTCGGGTAGTTTGCGTAATGCTGCGAGCAATGCGGGATGACCGCGGCGCATTGGGTTTTGGTCGGGTTTGTAATAAAGTTGTCGTTGCACGTTTGGCAGGTGAACTGGGTTGTTCCAACGGGCGAAGGGTTGTAGTACTTGCATTCAGCGATCGGACTGAGACAAGCGTCCTCGCCGTCGGTTTTCTTGAATGGTTCCACACAGGTCAGGCACTTGTAATCAATTGGGTAGGTGGGGTAGTGCTGAGCGCAGTTAGCAATGACCGGGGGACATTGGGTTTTGGTCGGGTTCGCTATGAAACCCTCGTGGCACGTCTTGCAGGTGAACTGAGTGGTCCCGACGGGCGAAGGGTCATATAAATCACAGTTCGAAATTGGGGTCAAGCAAGCATCCTGGCCGTCATTTTTTTTAAACCCCTCAACGCAAGTCACGCATTTGTTTTCAGTTGGGTAGTTTGTGCTATAAACAAAGCAGTTATCAATTCCGCCGACGCAGTGCGTTTTTAGTTGGTCGGTCGTAAAGCCGTCGTTGCAGGTTAGGCAGGTAAACTGAGTTGTCCCGACGGGCGAAGGGTTGTAATCCTTGCACTCGGAAATCGGACTGAGGCACGCATCCTCGCCGTTGGTTTTCTTTAATCCTTCGACACAAGTCACGCATTTGTGATCGATCGGGTAGTTAGCGACGTGGACCGAACAACCCGAAATGGCTGTGACGCACTGGGTTTTGTTTGGGTTGGTTGTAAAGGTCGGCTTGCAAGTCTGGCAAGTGAACTGCGTGGTTCCGACGGGGGAGGCAACATAAGCATCGCACTTGTCAATTGGCGGCAAGCAAGCGTCCTCGCCGTCCGTTTTCCTAAATCCTTCGGCGCATCGCGTGCATTTGTTTGTGGTGGGGAAGTTTGGGTCGTGGGCTGCGCAATGCGGGATCGCGGATGCACAAGCCGAGCCGCTGAAGGCGACAACAAACGTCTCCTTGCAGTGGTTGCAAGTCAGCGCTGTTGTTTCGATGTTGGATTCGTTGTAACCATCGCAATTTGCGATTTCAGCCAGGCACTTAAGGCCATCCAGAGAAGTCGGTCTAAAACCCGGGGCGCAGGCAAGGCAAGTCAGGACACCGCCCTCATTGGGTCCGCTGTAGAGCTGGCAATTTTGAATTTTTGCCGCGCAAACCGAGTTGTTGAGGACCAGAAGGAAATTGTTATCGCAGGTGTTGCAGGTCAGCGCCTGGGCGAAATCATCGGCGATGTTGTGGACCGAGCAGTTGCCGATTTCCGCGAGACACTTTGCGGCGCCGAGCGTCGGCCCGAAGCCGTTTTTGCAACTCTGGCAGGTCAAAGCGGTGTTCGAGGCGTCGGACTGGAAGTGGCTGTCGCAGTCAGCCACGACGGCGAGGCATTTGGCGCCGTCGGTGGTCGGGATGCGGCCTTCGATGCAAGCAGTGCAGAAGAACCGCGAGTCATTGACGTTTGAAGGCCTTGGACTGGTGCAGCCGATGATTATCGGAAGACAGGCCCGCTGGTCAGATGTTTTGGCAAAGCCTCCCGCGCACGTGGCACAGATCACATAAAAGGCGTTTGTTCCGGGCGCGTGCACGCTGCAGTGGCTGATATTGGGCAGGCACAGGTTGCCGAGGTAGTTCGCCTGCCAGCCTTCCGCGCAGGCCGAGCAGGCAAGGACGGTGCTTGCACGCGAGGAGCTTTGATAACCCGCGCAGTGGAGGACTGCCGGTAAGCATTTCAAAAAATCATCGGTCACTTGCCAACCGACATCGCATTGACCGCACTTAAAGTACGGGGCAATTTCAGCCGGAACCTGGACAGGAGTTGCGCAATGGACGATCGTCCGAAGGCAGAGGGTTTTGTCATTTGACGGCGAGTAGCCGCCGTGACAGGCGTCACACAGCAGAAACACGCTCCCTACAGTTGTACTGGGATTGTACGTCGAGCAGTGCGCGACACTTGACAAGCAGGCTTGTCCATCACCAGTGGGCGCTTTGCCCTGGACGCACTCAGAACACCGGAAGCCCTCGACCACGTCGTAGGCGAGGCAGAATTCAATGCTCCTGCACGCGTTGCCTGCCCAGGCGAAGCCGGGCGCGCATTGCGCGCAGATCCAGCTGAGATTTTCTTGCTGGGCGTAGACATCGCAATTGGCGATGGCCGACGCGATGGCGCAAGTATTTGCAGATGTGAGCGAAAACTCGAGGGCACACCTGAAGCAACCCGCGCCGATTTGGATGGCGCAGTTGTCGATGGCGACCCCGAGGTTGAGGACGAGCAGAAAAGCGATGACCTTGGCAAAGGTGAACTGCATATACGATTATATCTCGATCCCGGGTTTTAGATATCAGCCCGTTGTTGAGGATTTCAATTGTCACATTTAAATGTACCCGGAGTCGCTTAATTTCAAAACCTCTTTTTCCTTTATATTTTAATAATTGTCAATTTATGGCTAATTTCGGAAAACGAAAAAGTTGATTTTTGCCGCCTTAATATTCACTGGGGTTTGGGGTTTGGGGTTTGGGGTTTGGG
>JAYVAP010000714.1:0-2123 GCA_043750915.1 Spirosoma sp.
ACACCATGTATTATGTGGTGGATGAAATCAACGCCATTGTCTTAATTACAGCCGTTCTTCATCAGAAACAGGATCCCGCTATTATTCTTGAGCGGCTCAATATTGAGTTTTGATTAAACGCCATGACCGAATCCAAAATCCTTTCCCGTGAGCAGGCCGTTCGGCAGGCCAATCAGTGGCGGGCCGGGGGGCAGCAAATCGTGTTCACCAACGGTTGCTTCGATATCGTTCACCTCGGCCACATTGACTACCTCGAAAAAGCCCGTGCGCTCGGTCAGCGGCTGATTTTGGGCCTTAACACCGATGCCTCTGTCAGTTGCATAAAAGGTCCCCTGCGCCCCGTTGTCAACGAATATGCCCGTGCCCGACTTATGGCAGCCCTCGCCTTCGTAGACGCGGTTACGCTCTTTGGCGAACCCACACCCCTGCAACTCATCGAAGCCCTACAACCCGACGTGCTGGTTAAGGGAAATGATTACTCCGTGGCGACCATTGTGGGGGCCAATTTTGTGCTGGCCCGTGGCGGGCGCGTTGAAACCATAGCCCTCGTGCCGGGCTATTCGACCAGTGCCCTCATCGCGCGCATCCGCCAAAGCTACTAATCTGCCCCCCATGATTCTCATCCATGATGGAGCGATACCGATCCTTTGGGGCGCATCAGGCAATGCTACAGATCGCCTTTTTTGGGGGATAGAACGGCCAAAAGGACCACTGACCGGATAAAAGGCAGATTGGGCGGGATACTTTTTCGGTCCAATGGTTGTTTTACTAACAATGGGCAGGTAAGTTGCCCGCTCATGAAACGACAAACCTGACTATCAGATTATGGCTTCTCCCTGGATATTGATGCTTGTTATTTTTGGCCTCAGCGCGTTTGTAAGCTGGCGGCTGCGGAGTAAATTCAACGAATATGCGCAAATAGGTCTCACCAGCGGCCTGAGCGGAGCCGAAATAGCCCAGCAGATGCTGCGTCAGAACGGCATCCTCGACGTGCGTGTGCTATCGGTAGAAGGCATGCTCACCGATCACTATAACCCGCAGGATAAAACTGTTAACCTAAGTGCCGACGTGTATTATGGCCGCAGTGTGGCCTCGGCAGCGGTGGCGGCTCACGAATGCGGCCATGCCGTGCAGCATCAGCTGGCCTATGCTCCCCTCAAACTCCGGTCGGCACTGGTGCCAGTGCTGTCAGCTTCGTCGCGCTACATTCAGTGGATACTGCTGGGCGGTATTTTGCTGCTGCAAACCACGCCCCTACCGCTGGCAATTGGCGTGGGCCTGTTTGCGCTGACAACGGTGTTTAGTTTTGTGACGCTGCCCGTTGAGTTCGATGCCAGCAAGCGGGCACTGGCCTGGATTCAAACCAACGGCATTGTTAGCGAGCGGGAATATGGCTTTGCTAAAAATGCTCTGTGGTGGGCCGCCATGACCTACGTTGTTGCCGCCTTAGGGTCGCTGGCCACGCTCATGTACTACGCCAGCATTCTGATGGGTGGTCGCCGGAGCAGCTAAGGCAGCGAGTTTTTCGGGCCGCCAGGGAACGGGCGTTGCTTGATACGACCCAAAACGAACAACCCAAATGATACTAAAAAAGCCGCTTTAACCCTATCGCGGCTTTTTTTTTAGTTTAACCGGACAGATCAGGCCAATCGAAAACCCGACAACAAGCTAACCACATAACCGGAATCGATCATCTGCTCGGTTGGGGCCGACCGGTCGATGAGCGTACCGGCTACAGCTACGGCCACGGCAATAACCAAAGCGGGCCAGAAACCGGCAATGGTGAAACTGTCCATAAACTTGTCGATCAGTTTGAGCAACAGGGCCGTTACCACAACACGAATAATTCCCGACAGCAAGAAAAACGTGACCAGATTGAGCGGAAACCGGATTATCCAGCCAACAAAAAAATTGAGCAACCCCAGCAGTACGGCAATGAGCAGGGCAGTACCAAAGTTTTTAACATCGATCTGGGGCATCAGATAGGCCAGCCCGAAAATTACGGCGGCATCGAGCAACACATGCAGAATAAGATTCATACGCTAAAAAAATGGGTTGATTCGCAGTCAACAACCGTTTTGCCTTGCCGATGGTTTCCGTCGGCCAGCCATTTCCAACAAATT
>JAYVAP010000715.1:0-2734 GCA_043750915.1 Spirosoma sp.
GCGCATTTACGCCTATCACGTGAAAGACGCGGAGTTTAACCCAACGGGCAAACAGGGCGTATATGGCGGTTTTCAGGGCTGGGTTGAGCGGGCCGGTCGGTTCCGGTCGTTGGGCGACGGGCAGGTTGATTTCGCCGGTATTTTCAGTAAGCTGGCGCAGTACAACTACGATTCCTGGGCCGTTCTGGAGTGGGAGTGCGCCATCAAACACCCCGAACAGGGAGCCGCCGAAGGCGCACCCTTTATTCAGGATCACATCATCCGCGTTACCGAACGCGCTTTCGACGACTTTGCCGGCACGGGTTCCGACGAAGCGTTTAACAAAAAAGTGCTCGGCCTGATGTAAGGTTGTTTGTTTAGAACTGTTTTATTGTGTGGGTGCCGGAGACCGTATTTCCGGCACTTTTTTTGCGCCTGCCTGCGCCCGTGATGCGCCAAAAAAAGTCATCTGACAATTTTATCCCCGTAAACCCATAACCTTGTCACCCATGAATAACGCCCTGCTTGCCCTCCGCCACCGTCTCCACCAGCACCCCGAAATAGCCGGTCAGGAAGCCCAAACCGCCCGGCGCATTGTCGATTTTGTGAGCCAGTACGCGCCGTCGGCTATTATTGAGGGGCTGGGCGGGACGGGCGTAGCCGTGGTGTATGCGTTCGGGACGGGCGGGCCAACGCTTTTGTTCCGCTGCGAGCTGGACGCTTTGCCCATTCAGGAAATAAACACCGGGGCGCACCGGTCGGTCAGGGCGGGCACCGCGCACCTGTGCGGGCACGACGGGCACATGGCCATTGTAGCGGGTATGGCTCCCTGGCTGAGCCAGTGCCAGTTTAGTGCGGGCCGGGTAATTCTGCTGTTTCAGCCCGCCGAAGAAACCGGCAAAGGGGCCGAAGCGGTGCTGAATGATCCTCGGTTTGCCCCGCTCCAGCCCGATTATGTGTTTGCGCTGCACAACGTGCCCGGCTATCCACTGCACCAGCTTTTGTGGCAACCGCAGCAGTACAGTGCCACCGTGCAGAGCGTGGCCATCCGGCTGTTTGGCAAAGAATCGCACGCGGCCGAACCGGAAAACGGCCTGAACCCCGCCCAGGCTATTGCCGAACTGATTCAAATGGCTGGTCAGCTGGCCCGGCCCGACAAAACAAGCCCTGATTTTACCCTCATCACGCCCGTTCACGCGCTGATAGGCCAGAAACACTACGGCATCTCGGCGGGATACGGCGAACTGCACCTAACACTCCGCAGCTGGCATACCAGCCGCATGAACGCGGTGGTGGCTGCTTTGACCGAGTGCCTCGCCCAAATAGCCGACCGCCACGGCCTGCGCTACGAAACCGAATGGCTCGATTATTTTCCGGCCACGGTAAACAACGATTTCTGCAATGACGTGGTGGTGTGTGCCGCCATGGAACTGGAACTGGCCGTGGCGCAGCAACCAACGCCGTTTAAGTTTGGCGATGACTTCGGCTGGTTCACCCAGCACTATCCGGGAACTATGTTCGGTTTAGGAGCCGGTGAGCAGATGCCTGCCCTGCACAACCCCGATTATGATTTTCCGGATGCCCTCATCGGCACGGGTCTGGCCCTTTTCAAACGCATTGCCGAACGCCTGCTGGCGGAGAAAACACCCGTTCCGGGCAGGCTGCCAACTGTGGGTGTCGCGCGCTGATGTTGACACCAAAAACGGGGGATTTTGACAAACAAGGCTGGGTGGTTGCAGGAGAGCAAAGCGCTCCCCCACAACCACCCAGCCTTGTTCTACGAATGAAGTTGTGTTTACGTAACCAACCCGGATTTCCCTTAATTGCGGATCATGCGGATGGTTTTCTGAAAGCCATCGGCCTGCATGGTGCAGAGATAAGTGCCGGATGGCAGCAGGGTGCCGTTGACCTCAACGGTATGTGTGCCGGCGGGCGTAAGGCCCCGGTGCAGGGTTTGTACCCGACGTCCTGTTATGTCCGAGAGGGTGATGTCGACGGTGGTGGCCGTTGGAATGCTGAACTGAACGACCGATTTAGTGGTGAAGGGATTCGGGATGCTCGTGATCAGATCATAACCATCGACTGATGCGGTTTGGGTTTCTGGGGCAGCTTCGCGGGCGTTAACAGCACTCAGGGGCAAACCCCGGTACATGTCTGTGCCTGATTTGGCCCAGTAGGCACCAAGGCCGTTGTTAGTGCCCAGCACAAAAAACACGTAGTTCCCATTGGCATCGGCCCGGTAGCAGATGTCGCCCGTGCGGTTTAGGTTGGCGTTGCTGCCTAAGCTGGGCGTTATGCCGTACGTATCGCCCACCGTCGTGCTGCCCAAACCGGCAGCCCCTGCTTTGAACAGCCGGGCCTGATTGGTAAGTCCCGTTGTCCTCGACTCAAAAAGCCCCACCCAGCGGTTAGCCGTTGCCCAGGTGGCGATGGCTCCGTTTTGCGTGGCCACCGCCGTTGCGGGAACCGTAGCCACCACCACACCCGCAGCACTGACCTGAATGGGCTGGATGCCGTTGCCACTGAGCAGATATCCTTCATTGGCCAGACCGAGGGGTGTAGCTTCGGTTAGGGTGCCGAGGTTGGTGCGGCCCTGCACCGTAATGACGGTGGGTGTTTGGTTGAACGTACCGTCGGCATTCATTGACCACCGCAGAATTTTATTTGATTGCGAAGCCGCTGCTACAACAATAGCCGTTCGGGCGGCCAGGCTGCCAATCACGCTCAGCCCATCGCCAAGCCGCAGGGCGGCACC
>JAYVAP010000716.1:0-2553 GCA_043750915.1 Spirosoma sp.
ATACCCACTACCCCCACGACTACGCAAAGCGGCACCTTTAATTACTACGTTAGCCAAACGGTAGACGGCTGCGAGAGTGCTCGGGCCAGCATTGCCGTAACGGTTAAGTCACTTCCCGTTTCGCCCGGCACTAAGCCAGTTATCTATTGCGCGGACCAAACGCCAGTTCCGCTGGTGGCCACGCCCTCAGCGGGCGGCACGCTGAACTGGTATGGCACCAACGCCACCGGCGGCACGGCTTCGCCAACGGCACCAACCTCCGGCAGCAGTGCCACCTATTACGTCAGCCAAACAGTAAACAACTGCGAAGGTCCCCGCGCCAGCCTGGCCGTAACGGTTAACCCCGTACCGCCTGCACCAACCACTACCTTGCCCAACCCTGTTGTTTATTGCCAGGGCACATCGGCAGTGGCTTTGCAGGCTGCGGGGCAAAACCTGCGCTGGTACGGTACCAACGCAACCGGCGGCTCCGGTTCCGATTTGGCATCGGTACCCGGCACAACAAACGTGGGCATCACCACGTACTACGTTACGCAAAATGTTGGCACCTGCCAGAGCAGTCGGGCCGCCCTTCCTGTTCTGGTGAAAGCTACCCCCGACAAACCCGCTACCACGCCAGTCGAGTTTTGCCAGGGCACCCAGCCGCCAACGCTCAGGGCCAGCGTAGTTGCCAACGCAACGCCCAACTGGTATGGCCAGAACGCGTTGGGCGGTACCAAAGAAAACACGGCACCGGTGCTGAACAATGCCAATGTGGGCACCACCACTTATTATGTCAGTCAAACGCTGGACGGCTGTGAAGGTCCCCGCGCCAGTGTGAATGCCCGCGTGAAAGCCACCCCCGGCGCACCGGGCGTTAACCGGATCAGCTTTTGCAACAATGGCCCGGCCCAGCAACTGTCGGCCACGGGTGAACAACTCAAGTGGTTCGATGGAGCCGGCAATCCTTTAAGTGGTGCGCCCACGCCCCCTACTAATAATGTAGGTGAGCAGGTGTATCGGGTCTCCCAAACGAGTAACGAAAGCTGCGAAGGTCCCCGCGCCGATTTATCCGTGACGATTAAACCACTACCGGGTCGGCCCAGTGTAGCCAGTCTCGGTTATTGCCAGCGTCAAAACGACCAGCCCGACCAGCCCGTTCCGGCACTGAGTGCCGTGGGCCAGAATCTGCGCTGGTATAACCCGGATGGAAATGCTTTTTCCGGACCGCCAACCCCCTCAATCGACCAGGCGGGGGTGCAGACCTATCAGGTTAGCCAGACGGTGGATAATTGCGAAGGAGCAACGTCTACCCTTCAGGTCACCGTGAGAACGACAGCCGCTCCGGTGGTGCCAAAGCCGTTGGTTACCTATTGCATCAACGCCAAAGCAACGCCTTTAGAGGCACTCATCGAATCCGGTGCCAGTGCGCGATGGGTAGACCCTTACAACCGGTTTAGCAGCGATGCGCCAACGCCCTCCACCCTGAACACCAATATAGACCCGGCCGGTGACCGTTTTTTTGTGTATCAGATTGGACAAAACACTTGTTACAGCCCCCGGTCGGTGATCCGGGTGGTGGTCAACACCACGCCAACGCTATCGCTGGTGGCCCCGATTACCAATGTAAATATTGGTTTAACCGTGCCTCTGAAACTGACCTTTACCGGATCGGCTCCATACAGCTACACCCTGGCAGGCGGCTACAATGGCACTTCACGCAGCAACGACACCACCATTACGGTGCTACCGCGCGGCAACACCACCTACCAGGTTACGGCCGTTACCAATGGGTGCGGAGTGGGACTACCCGGCAACCCAGCCACCGCCGTTGTGACGGTACGGGTACCCACCATTGCGACGGGTGCGCTGCCCACCTCGACCCTGTGCAGCGGCACATCGCTGGCCGTTCCGTTTGAAACGACCGGTCAGTTCAACCCCGGCAACACGTTCCGGTTCGAACTGGTCAGTTTGGCCGACACAACCAAAAAATATGATGTGCCGGCAACGGCTAATAGCTCGCCAGTGACGGCTCCGCTGCCCATTTCCATTCCCGGAGGGCGTTATGCCGTTCGGATCAGGGCACTCAACCCGGAGGTGGGCATTGTGGGAACCAACAGCCCAACAGTCTTAACACTTCGGTCGCTGCCAACCGCTACGCTCAGCGGCAACCAAACCATCAACGAAGGCACCCCCGCCAACCTGACCATTACCTTCGGGGGCGATGGTCCGTGGGACCTTACCTACGCCGACAGCCTGCGCACCTATTCCGTTACCACCGCCGTCAGCCCATTGGTGACGGAGGTGCGACCCGCCCGCAGCACAACCTACCGCATTGCCACGGTTACTAACAGTTGCGGGAGCGGTTCCATATCGGGTACCGCCCGGGTTTCGGTGGCGACCCTCCTGGGCGTAGAAGATGACCCGCTCGATCCACTGGTGCGGGCCTTTCCCGTACCAACCGAACGTATGCTAACGGTGGAACTTAATGTTGTATCCCTCACGCGCAATTCGGCCCGACTTTCTCTCATCAATAGTCAGGGTCAGGCCATCTGGCAACACACCACCCGCAAC
>JAYVAP010000717.1:0-2836 GCA_043750915.1 Spirosoma sp.
AGGAGTACGAAATTGCCGGCCTGAGCATCACGGGCACCCGCTACTTAGACCCCAACTCGCTGGTGTCGCTGGCGGGCCTGAAAGTAGGCGACAAAATCCGCATCCCCGGCGAAGCCAACGGCTCCTCGGTTCGCAAGCTGATGGAATCCGGCCTGCTCGACGATGTGGAAGTGTTCGCTACCGAAACCGGCGAGGCTAAAGTGTCGCTCATGTTTCGGGTGCGCGAGCGGCCCCGGCTCTACAAAGTCTCGTTTCTGGGTATCAAAAAAGGTGAGCAGGATCAGCTGAAAGACAAAGTGAAGCTGAATCTTGGCAAGATCGTAACCAACACCATCACCAAAAATACCCAAATGGCGGTGCGTAAGTTTTTTGTCGACAAAGGCTACCTGAACACGAAAGTTAAAATTACGACAGTGCCCGACAGTGCCCGCAATAACGCCACCATGCGCGTGCTTGTGGATAAGGGTCAGAAGGTTAAAATTGCCAAAATCACCTTCGACGGTCGCACCGAAGTAGCCGAATCAGCGATACGGATGAAGATGAAAAACACCAAGGAAATGCGCTTTGGGCGGCTGTTCAGCCCCTCCAAGTTCGTGCCTAAAAAGTATGAAGAAGACAAGCAGAAACTCATCACCTACTATAACAAACTTGGCTACCGCGATGCCGTTATCGAGCACGACACCATAATCCACACCGGCCCCAACACCATCGAACTGAACCTGGCCGTCAACGAAGGACGGAGATACTACTACCGAAACGTCGATTTTTCGGGCAATTACCTCTATAAATCAGACCGCCTGCGCGAGGTACTCGGCGTGACAAAAGGCGACGTGTATGATCCTGAAGAGCTGGACAAAAAACTGAACGGCAACCCCGGCCAGGATTTGAGTTCGCTCTACATGGATGACGGCTATCTCTATTACAACGCGCAGCCTATTGAAAAAGCCATTGATGGCGACTCCATCGACCTCGAAATCCGCATTTTTGAGGGCAAGCAGGCCACCATCAACCGCATTATCCTGAATGGCAATACCAAAACCAGCGACCATGTGGTCATGCGCAGCATCAGAACGCTGCCAGGTCAGAAGTTCTCCAAAACGAACCTGATCCGTACGCAGCGTGAACTCTCGACGCTGGGCTATTTCGACCCCGAAAAAATTGGCCTCAACCCGGTTCCGCAAAGCGACGGCACGGTTGATATTGAATACACAGTTGAGGAAAAACCCTCCGACCAGATCGAACTGTCGGGCGGCTGGGGCGGCTTTGTGGGCTTTGTGGGTACGCTTGGCCTGACGTTTAACAACTTCTCGGCCCGCAACATTGGCAACCCGAGTGCCTGGCGCCCGTTGCCCGCCGGCGATGGGCAACGGGTGCAACTGCGCTTTCAGGCCAATGGTGCGCAGTTCCAGGTTTATTCACTGTCGTTTACGGAGCCGTGGCTCGGTGGCCGCAAACCCAACGCGCTGTCGGTCAGTGTCAGCCATACCGTTTATCAAACTTTCTTCGATCCGCTGGACCCCAATAGTGCCTTCCGGGGATTACAGGGACGCAAGCCAACGGGTTCTTACACCAACACGGCCTTTACGGTTGGTTTGGGGCGGCAGCTGAAAGTGCCCGACGATTTTTTCTCCCTGAGCAATTCGCTGTCCTTTCAGCGGTATGACCTGAACAATCTGGATATTTTCCGCATCGGCTACAGCAACGGCGTTTCCAACAACTTCACCTTCAATACCACCCTCTCGCGCAACAGTATTGACAATCCGCAGTTTCCGCGCAACGGCTCGTCGTTCACCCTGAGTGGTTCGTTTACGCCCCCCTATTCGGCCTTCCGCCAACAATCTGTCGAGTTGGAAAAGCCCGAAAACAAATACAAATTTGTGGAATATCACAAGTGGATGTTCGATGCCAGCTGGTTCCAGACCGTTTTTGGCAAGCTGGTTCTGAACGCCCGGGCGCACATGGGCTTCCTGGGTACCTACAACCGGCGCACCACCATTGGACCGTTTGAGCGGTTTGTGGTGGGTGGAGCGGGCCTGGCAGGGCAGGGGCAGTTTGCGCTGGCCCAGGACATCATTGGCCAGCGGGGCTACGATGACCGGAGCGTGCTGACGGCCGACTACAACCGCGCCGTTACACCCGACGAACTTAGCCGGGGTGGGGTGACCTATAATAAGTTTGTGACGGAGCTGCGTTATCCGGTTTCGCTGAATCCGTCGGCAACCATTTTCGTGCTGGCTTTTCTGGAAGCAGGCAACAACTGGACCAGCTATAAGCAGTATAACCCATTCGATCTGAAGCGGTCGGCAGGCTTTGGTGCCCGTATTTTCATGCCTGCCTTTGGGCTCATCGGCATCGACTACGGCTACGGGTTCGATCCCATTCCGGGAACGGCAAAAACCGGCCCGAGCGGTCAGTTTCACTTCACCATTGGCCAGCAGTTCAGATAAGATTTGGGTAGCGCGTTCGTTAAGGAGAGAGCAATTTTGATGTACCCGCACTGGCCCGGTCCACACGTGTTAAACTTGGTTAAACGTTTTGGCCCGTTAGCCATCTAACCGCCAGTCGTTGGCATCCAGAATTGACATTCAATTTGTTCGGTCAAAAAAAGTCAACTGTTGTCATGAAAAAGGGCCTTTTTTTCATACTTTTGTGCGCCGTTTGGCTAACGATACCCGTGCAGGCGCAGAAGTTCGGCTATGTAGATACTGAATTCGTTTTCAGCAAGATGCCCGAATATCAGAAGGCCCTCGGTGATATCGACAAGTTTACCGACAAATGGTCGAAAGATATCCAGGACAAATATGTCGATATCGAGAAAATGCAGAAGACCTACCAG
>JAYVAP010000718.1:0-5562 GCA_043750915.1 Spirosoma sp.
GCAGCCGTGGCCACATAAACATCGTACTTCACCATCAGGTCGGCAATGACCGCCTGCGCGTTTTCCATCACCGGAATGTCGCCGAAGAAGCCCGTCTCATGCACCCGCCGGGACAATGCCCGGTACTCGTCTTCGTCGAACAACTCGTGGAACGATTTCTCCCGCAGTTCCTCCAGGCTGTAGCGGGGCATGTCGCCTGCCAGGTAAAGCTGAACGAATTTGGCGTGGGTGTCGGCCATCACGTCGTCCATGTCGATGGCAATGCGTTGCTTCATAACGATCTGTTGGGATCAAACTGCTCTAAGTAATCAGCCACGCGCCGAACGAACTGTCCGCCCAGCGAGCCATCGACAACACGGTGGTCGTAGGCATGGGAAAGAAACATCAACTGCCGGATGCCAATGAAGTCGCCTTCGGCCGTTTCGATGACCGCCGGTTTTTTCACAATGGCTCCGAAAGCCATAATGGCCACCTGCGGCTGCATGATAATGGGGGTACCCATGAGGTTGCCAAAGGTGCCAATGTTGGAGATGGTGTACGTGCCGCCCGCCAGATCATCGGCGGTGAGTTTGTTCTCGCGGGCGCGTTTGGTCAGGTCGTTGACGCGTTTGGCCAGCCCAACGAGGTTATACTGGTTGGCGTTATGGATAACCGGCACAATCAGGTTGCCGCTCGGCAGGGCCACCGCCATGCCAATGTTTACCGATTTTTTTACCAGGATCGTGTCGCCTTCTACCGAGACATTAATCAGGGGGAAGTCGCCGATGGCCCGCGCAATGGCTTCGATCAGGATGGGTGTGTAGGTGAGGTTTTCGCCGGTTTGCTGCTTGAAGGAATCCTTCATGCGCGTTCGCCACTGCACCACAGCGGTCATATCGGCTTCCACAAAAGAAGTGACGTGGGGCGATGTCTGCTTCGACTCCACCATCCGCCGGGCAATGAGTTTGCGCATCCGGTCCATCTCAACAATATCGGTTTGCCCATTCACGGAGCCGGTGGCTTTTCCGTTGGTGGCCGGTGGTGCTGGCACCGGTACGGGCGATGTTGAAACCGGTATAGCAGCTGCGGGCTGCGGCCCAGATTCAGCAACGGGTTGCAGCCTGCCTTCGGCCCGGTCGATGACGTAGGCCAGCATATCTTTTTTTGTCACGCGGTTATCGGCTCCCGAACCGGCAATGCGGTCGAGTTCAGCGCGAGAAATGCCCTCTTCCCGGGCAATGTTCAGGACCAAAGGGGAGTAGAAGCGATGGGAAAAAGCGGGTGTATCGGTAGCGGATGGGCTTGTCGACGTGGCCACGGCTTCGTCGGCTATAGGCACTGCGGCACCGTGGTTGCTTAGGGTCGACATAACCGATTCCAGTTCCCGAACGGCCAAAGAATCGGCAATTGCGGCATCGGCGGGCCAGTTGGCTACGTCGCCAATACCCATGGGTGTCTGATCGGGGCTGACCAGCGGGGGGTCGGCGGGGGGGGAGTGGGCCGGAGGGGCCGGGGCGGTTGCAGGCTGGGTATCGCCCGAAACGGTTTCATAAGTTTCGATCCGGGCAATGGGCGCACCCACCGCCACCACATCGCCATTTTTCACTAAAATCTCTTTCAGCACGCCCGTGTAGGGTGCCGGAACTTCGGTGTCTACCTTATCAGTGGCTACCTCCAGCATCGACTCATCGACTTCGATGCTGTCGCCGGGCTGCTTGAGCCACGCAATAACCGTGCATTCCATTATACTTTCGCCCATCTTGGGCATAACCATGTCGATGAGTGCCATTTCTTTTCAGGAAGACTTTTTTTATAGATTATAATTCATTGTTAATCAGTTCTTCCCGCAGCATGTTCAGCACGTAGGTGGTGGTGAGCTGAATGTTCAGCTCGCGGTACTGGCTCAGTTTAAGCAGGCGCGTAACGGTGCGTTTGTCGGTGGCACAGGCAATCCAGACCGTGCCAACGGGCTTGTCGGGGGTGCCGCCGTCGGGTCCGGCAATGCCGCTGGTGGCAAGGCCAACGCTGGTGTGCAATGCCCGGCGGACACCCTCAGCCATCTGACGGATCGTTTCTTCGCTAACGGCTCCGTGCTGCGCCAGTGTCTCGGGTAATACGCCCAACTGATTGATTTTGACCGCGTTACTGTAGCTTACAATGCTGCCCTGAAAATAGGTCGATGAGCCGGGTACCTTCGTAATCTGCGCCGACACGTATCCGCCCGTGCAGCTTTCGGCAATACCGAGGGTGAGCGGTTCTGCGCCGGAATTTTTGCCGACGAGCAACCGGCCTACAACGGTTTCGAGTTCGTCGTTGTCAAAACCAAATACGTTTTTTTCGATGAGCGGCATCACCTTCGCCATCTGGTCGGCCAGTTCGCGCTCGAGCTGGGCGTGGTCCGTACCGGTGGCCGTCAGCCGCAGCCGCACCTGACCGAAGTGGGGGAGGTAGGCCAGCCGGATGTGGGGGGGCAGGGCATCTTCCCAGGCTTCGATGCGCTCGGCCAGAAAGGACTCGCCAATGCCAATGGTACGAATCATGCGGTGCTTGATAATGGGCATCTCGAAGGTGTCGCGCAGCTGGGGCAACACCCGGTTAGTCATCAGATGCTTCATCTCAAAGGGTACGCCCGGCAGCGACACGTAGACGCGTTTCTGACCGTCGGTATCATCCTGCTCAAACCACATGCCCGGCGCGGTGCCCCAATCGTTTTGCAGATAGTGGGCGTTGGCGGGCAAGTCGGCCTGACCCCGGTTGAGGTCGGTCATCTGGCGGCCCCGTTTCTCAAAAAAATCGGTTACCAATGCCAGCGCGGTTTCGTTGCGCACCAAGCCAACACCAAAATAGGTACAGAGGGTTTTCTTGGTGATGTCGTCTTTGGTTGGCCCAAGCCCGCCCGTCATGATAATAACATCGGCGCGTTGACGGGCTTCGTCCAGCGCGGCTAAAATGGCATCGGTCTGATCGCTAACGGACGTTTTCCGAATAACGCGGATGCCAATGTTGGTCAACTCGGTGCCAATCCACTGCGTGTTGGTGTCGGTGATCTGCCCGAACAGAATTTCGTCGCCAATCGTAATTACTTCGGCACGGATGGTTTTGATCATAAAGTCCTGAAAAACAAGCGATGTGCTGCGCCGGTGCTTTCGAAACAGGCATGGCGGTTACGCATTCCGAAAAAAAAAGTTGTCAACTTGTTAACTTCGACCGGAAAAGACAGTCAAAAGTACGAAAAAACGAAATAGCCGCCTGGCAGTTTGTTGGTTCATTAATTTTAAATACCCCAAAAGTGAAAAAAAATACCCTATTGGCTGCGCTGGTAGCCTGCTCCGTAGCGACTACCCTGCACGCCCAGGACACCACCCGCCAGCAATCGTCCGGTGGCTTTTTTGGTAAAATTTTAGAGGCTGTTACCCAGCCCGGTGGTGGCATGTCGGGCAGTTTGTCGGGCAACGATATTGCAGCGGGTTTGCGCGAAGCCCTGCGCGTGGGCATCAGCAAAGGAGCCGATCAGGCATCGGTAACGGATGGCTATTTCAAAAATGCCCTCCTGCGCATTGCCGTGCCGCCCGAAGCCCAGAAAGTGGTGGCCCGGCTGCGCCAGCTGGGATTTGGCCCCCAGGTCGACCGATTTGAGCTGTCGATGAACCGGGCTGCCGAAGATGCGGCCAAAGTGGCTAAGCCCGTGTTTATCAAAGCCATCACGTCCATGAGTATTCAGGATGCGGTGGGTATTTTGCGGGGTCAGAACGATGCGGCTACGCAATATCTGCGCCGGACATCGGGACGGCAGCTGATAGCCGAATTTACGCCCATCATCGACAGTACGCTGAAGAAAAACAGTGCCACCCGCTATTACCGCGACCTGGTGACGACCTACAACCGCCTGCCATTAGTGCAGCCGGTGAACCCGAACCTGACCGAGTATGCCACGGGCAAAGCGGTCGACGGGTTGTTTATTCTGGTGGCTCAGGAGGAGCAAAAGATTCGCGAAAACCCGGCCGCGCGGGTATCCGACCTGTTAAAGCGCGTGTTTGGAAGCCGGTAATCGGAAGTGATATTAATCTGGTAAAGTCAGGTCTGTTAGGCCGGAGCCTGCCAATGCATCAATGCAGGCCAGCAACTGTTGTTCGCGCTTAGGGTAGCGGTCCCGTTCCTGAAGGAGTTCGTCAGTTTGTTGTTTTAACAGGGCCAATCCGCACATTCAATTTTCAAGTGCAATTGATACAGTTTCATATTTTTTCGTTTAGTGGGTCTTCTCTCTCCCCTAAATAAAAAAAGAAGCCAGTTGGATGCGATGGATTACTTCGTTTTGGCCGGGGTACCGGTGCCATGTCTAAACCAAAAAAACTATGGCCCAATACGCCCAACTGACCCTGCAACCAAGATACCAACCGCGCGGGCGGCCCCCTAGAAGCTCTCGGCCAACAGAAACTCCGTCAAAAAGACATTGCCCAACAGATTGGCGTGAACCCTGCCACCATCCAGCCGCGAACTGACCCGTAACCCACAGCCAGGCCTCTATCAGGCAATGGCTGCGCACGAACGAATGGGGCGACTTAGGCAACGTCAAGCCTATAAAATGACCGGATCGCTTAGAGCTTGTTGGGAAATTTTAATATGCTCATTTTTAGTGACTTAGTCAAGTAGACGTGATTTTATGAGCCTTCAGACTTTCACGTAGATGATTTCGAAAATCCAAGATTGTATCTATTCAATTGTCAATCGATTGGAAATCAATTAATTTAGATTAACTGCCTGTATAACAATGGCTTAAAGCTCCCTAACACGCTCTTAGGGTGATGCATAACGAACAGGGCTTTGCGATGGTTGAGTATTGACCAACTGTCTGCCCCGAACCGCTGCTGGGTAAAGATATGAAAATGATGTTAAGAACAAAAAGCCCAATGTTGTTTGTCAAGCCCGAACCAAAGCGGGGATATGTACAAATGCCGATTGTACGAACGTCAAGCCCAACTATTGCAAAACCCAATGCTATGCGATGTTTTTATTTCCATAGTCCTGCCGATGTTATAAATGAACAAAGTATTCCGCAAAATACTAAGTTGATTATTAATGGGAAATAAATTTTCTTGCTGTCGTTACTGGTTGTCATTTTGAAGTAGCAAAAAAGCAAAGAAACTGGAATAGTGAAAGTAGCAAGCCAACTACCATAAACTGACAAAAAGAATACTCCTGAAAATACAGTTGTCGTCCAGATAATTGGTATAGTATATTTACTTAGTGTTGTTTTAAAGAAATATAAAGCCAATCCAAAACCTAAGCTCAAAACTGTCAAGATTGAAAGTAAGATATAAGAGGAAATTTTGTTCTCTATGCTTCTTATCAACGCCCAAAATCCTACGATTAAAGCCAGAAGAATACAAATTGATAAAAGTCCATATAATTTTGATTGAAATAATCCATCCCCAATAATCATTTTTAAATCGCCAGTATTCCAGTCCCAAAATTTTAAAGACCTGTCACCTGAAGCACTGATTAGCTGGTTTTTGTTATTAAATGATAAATCGTCAACAGAATTTAAAATGTGTCCTTGAAGTGTTTGTATTAGTTGTTTTTTCT
>JAYVAP010000719.1:0-4437 GCA_043750915.1 Spirosoma sp.
GACTCCGGGTCGGCATAGTAGGCACCTGCATTAATCAGATATGGCGACTGACTGGCCAATGCCCGCTCTGAAGCCTGGATGTTTTTCAGGTCATATTCTCCAATACGTCCGCTCAGGTCTGGCCCCGTAACCGACTGGCCTAAATTGATCCGGCTATTGATAATCGATGCATTACCAACTAACTGTAGGTTTTTCAGGAAGATACTGGATGAGGTGGCAAAGCTTTTCCGAAACTCAATCTCTACGCCATAGTTTCGGGCCGACTGTGCGTTGATAAACGTGTAGGCCAAACCATTGGCGGCCGGTAAGAGAAATGTTTCTATAGGATTTTTAAATTGCTTGTAGAAACCGGTTAACGAGACTACTTCATTCGGGGTAGGATAAAATTCATATTTAGCATCCAGATTTTGAATGGTAGCCGTTGTAAGGGTAGGATTACCCCGCACATCGGCCAGCAGATTAAAATCATAATAAGCAAATGGAGCCAGTTCACGCAGTTCGGGCCGGTTCACCGTAGCAGAGTAGGCCAGGCGCAGGTTTTGCCGCTCGTTCAGTTTGTAGATAATATTGAGCGAGGGTAAAGGACTAAATATCGTTTGGTTTACCAGGTCAGTTGTTACTAAGTTGATGTCTGATCTGAGCGTCTGATTATTAATTTCTCCCCGGAAGCCCAGCGTCACGTTTGTACGTTGACCCAGGGTAACATCACCCTGTATGTAAGCGGCACCGTATGAATTAATACCTCGGTAGGAGTCGAGGTCTTTCGTGCCGTCGAGTAGGGAAAAACCGCCGGGCTGACCCGTAACGTTGCGTGCATCAAAGATGGTGTTGATTGGCTGGCCGGTAACAGAAGCCGATATATTGCCAACACGCTCGTAGCCATAGAAACGGGCCGAGTAATCCCGGTTGCGCTGCTCACCATAAAAACCTGCCTTGATTCGGTTTGGCTCGCGGTTCGTTGGGTTGCCAAATGTGTGTTCATAATTACCAATTAATGACAGCACGTTTTCGTTTAGCGTTGAGAAAAACCGGCCATTATCAATCGGATTCGGCTGATTGGGAATAACAGCCGAATAAGGAGCCAATTGACCGTCTGGACCAAATAATCCCGTCACACGCTGAAAACGCGCACGTCGCCAATCTGGCTCCCACCGGCCCGAATAACTGTAAGCACCAATCCAGTTAAACTTCGACAGTTCACTCATTACATGCTCGCCCGATACCTGCGTACTGAGAATATTACGATTCTCAAACCGTTCAGAAAAGGCCTGAATATCCACGCCATCGATAACGCGCTGACCCAGCCGGTTAAGGGTTTCGGTAGTGCTGAGCAGGTTGAACAGGGTTTTCCACTCCAGGGTGAAGCGGGGCGTGAAACGAAATGTCCAGTTATGCAAAATGCCTACACGCGTTTGGCGTTGGTAATTGGCATCAGCATACTGCTCGAAGACATCATTGGCCGTTGCCCCATTCTGATAAATACTCAGGTCGATATCAGCGTATTGATTGGCCAGGCTATAGTTAACACTGGTGAGGTTACTGATGCGCGTATTTCCCACGTCGAAACGACGACCGAAATTAATGGCCAAACGAACATCAGGCGCAACCGAAATCTGGCTCAAAGCCCATGAGTTTGGTAATAAGCGCGCATAGCCCGCCCGCTGCGCTGCGTTTAAGGCATTGAAATCATTAGCTCTGGCCGGAAAGCTGGTTGGAATTTGCTGGTCTTTACTCCACAATCCCAGTGCGTTTAAACCGCCCCGGCGGTGCGTCTGCACATTCTGAAACGTGGTGTTAGCCCGGTATCCAACGGTAAGCCCCACATCCATAAAGTTCTGGTCGGGTCGGCGCTTCGTATATATCTTGATGATTCCTCCGGCAAAATCACCGGGGTTTTCAGCCGAGCCGGACTTATAAACAATCATCCGGTCGAGAATATTACTGGGTACAATATCGAAAGAAAACGAGCGGGACTCTACTTCGGTGGAGGGCGTGATAACGTCGTTGATCAGCACCGAATTATACCGCGTTCCTAACCCCCGAATGAGTACAAACCGGTTATCAATGATGCTGATACCCGGTACCCGGCGAATGGCAGCGGCCGCGTCGCGGTCTTGCGATTTCTGGATCTGCTGAGCCGAAATACCCACGGCAAGGGCCTTCAGCTGTTTGATTTCGGTGATCACGGCGATCTCGGTGTTCGTGGCCCGATTGGCCCGCACCACTACTTCCTGCAATGATTTGCCTTCCTCGTCCAGCTCCGTATCGATAGCCGTCGTGTTGCCCGACTCCACCCGAACGTTGGGGATTTCTTTAGTTTGGTAAGAAACGTAGGAGATAACTATTTTTTGGGAGCCGGCCGGCACATCGGCAATCGTGAAGGCTCCTTCAATATCGGTGGTGGTGCCAAGTTGAGTACCGTCGATACGAACCGTACAGCCAATCAGGGCTTCTTTGGTTTTTCCGTCTTTAATAATCCCCCGGACGGTGCCCGTTTGTGCCAGTATGGCAAAGGGAAGAAGCGTAAACAGGATAAGTAAGATGTTCCGTTTCATATTGGTTTTGCTGGTATCGCTTTCGCACTGCAAAGCTACCAGCCCAATATTACGCCCACGTTACGCTAATATTACGATTGAATTATATTTAGATACAAGAACAAGTACTTAAAAATCAATAAGTTAATTCGATTTGTCTAAAACCAGTGTTAATACTGAGTAATAACTAAAAAGCCTTCTTTTATGGAGCTATGTGCAAGAAAGTCAATATTTTATTCTGAAATCTTATTCGCCTTTCCTGTTGCATTTGCCGGGCCATCCTGCCGGAAACCATTCACGAAATTGTACTCAATCCCGTTGCCCCGCAGCAAAAAGGTAGGAACCTGACCCGGTGCCAGCGGCCGTCCGGGCAGTAGGGTCAGGCCGGTGGCGTCTATTTCTTCCAGCCCGTGAAAGGTCGACAGGTCGCCCATGTCTTCTACTACGCTTTTGTACCGGAAGGCTCCGGGGGTCATATCACGCGTAGATTTCCCGTTTATTTCATGCCGGTTGATGCCGATATCGATGGTTATGGGTTTGCCCCGGCGCAGGATTGTTGCGTTTCGGATCAGGACATCGAACAGGAGGTCCCCATTTTCGGGAATGGCCTGATACCGGTCAATAACCTGCGCGGTGGTGCCTTCCTGTTTGTAAGATTCGTCGGCGAGGGCAGTCAGGGCGGTTAGGATGGCCACAAAATTCAGCCGCCGGATAGCCATTTTCTCGGTATCGCCCACGTAGCCGCCCGACTCGATCAGGACGAGTGTGGTGCCCCATTTCTGGATATTATCGCCAAAAGCACGCGGCTCAAATTCATCGTCGTAGCGAGCTACCTGCCCCGGCACAAACTGCTGTAATACCCGGTTCATGCCCAGAATGAGCTGCATTGATCGCTTCCGCACGGCATTTACACGTCGGGCGGGATCGTAGGCGGTGGCCAGAAACGACACCACCGCCTGTTTGCCGGTGCGGCCAACGCTGTAGCGGGGGTTCTGGTCGTGGAGGTTGAACCCCACGCGTGGTTTCAGGGTCTGTTGCAGGTGTTTGAGCAGGCGGCCTTCGGGCGTTTGCAGCCGCAGCGCATCGCGGTTCATGTCGATGTTGGTGGCCGTCCGGCGTTGAAACCGTTCGGCACCGTCGGGGTTGAGCATCGGCACGGCATATATGGCGGTGCGCTCCAGAATGGTTTGCCGCAGCGTGTCGAAGCCGTCATCGCGGGCTTTCAAAAAATTAAAAATATCGAACAGGGCCATCGTGGCGGTGGCCTCATCGCCGTGCATCTGACTCCAGAGCAGGACTTTGGCGGGTCCGGTTCCGGCCGTAACCTGGTAAATGGCCCGTTTCTCCTGCGACTCGCCCACCTGGCTCACCGCCAGCGGCCCCTTGCCGTTGAGGCTGTCCAACAGCGGAACGATGTCGCGGTGTTTGAACCGGCGGTGCGTAAGCGTTTTCTCTTTGTAGGTATCGTGCGCATCGTGCAATCGACGTGCCGGGTTCTGCTCCTGGGCCTGGGTCATCGTAATAAATAAGCACGCGGATAGCACCGCACCGACGAATCGGAATAAAGCGGAAGTATACGGGTATTTTTTCAAGATATGTGTTGCTAAGTGCTTGTTTATCAGTTTTTCGTGCCTGCGCATCACGCGGTCAAATTTTTTGTCCTGCCAGCCAGCCGCCCACCGAGGCCAACAAACACAGCGTCACGTTCAGGACTACATTGAGCAGGGCAGTGCCGGTACGCCCGTTTTGCAGCAACACCAGGGTGTCATAGCTGAAACTCGAAAACGTGCTCAGCCCGCCACAAACCCCAACCCCCAGCAGCAGCCGGGTTTCGTGGCTCCCGCCCCGGCTCATGGCCCACCCCATCACCACCCCCAGCAAGACACTGGCCAGCACGTTGACG
>JAYVAP010000720.1:0-2090 GCA_043750915.1 Spirosoma sp.
GCCAGCAATACCGTACCATCGACACAGTTGGCCTGCGTATAGCGCACGCTCTCGTCCAACAGCCGGACGTGCTGCGAGGCCACGCCTTCGGTTGAGGGAGCCACCGCCGTAATGCTGCTATACCGGATGCCGCGCTCCTGCAATACCCGCCAAATAGCTGCTACCTGCTTGTAAACGTCGTTTTTGTCGCCCTGATACCCAGCAAAGGAATCTACGTAGTTTTTGCGCAGTGCATCCTGCAATATTTCCTGAATCCACGGATGGTCTTCATTAACGTAGGCGGCAAACATGAAGTCGATAGAGGTTTCTTTTTCTTCTTCATCGATAAACGAAAACGGGCAATCGTTGATAGACCGAACGCGGATTCTTTCGATGCGTGGTGCCTGTTTCTGCCCGTTGATGGTTAGGTTGTAGGTAATATAGGTGGTAGACGATTGCCTGAGCGAAGCCAGTTTAGCGTGATTAAAGGGTACGAGGGGTCTGATTAAATACTCTTCCCCCACTTTTGGTGTCATAACTTCAATCAGGGCCGGCTCAAATAGTTTCAGGCCGTTGTCGCAGCGAATTTCGAGTTTGATGCGCGTGTTGGCCCGGTTTGGCATGAAGGAAATGCCCATGATTCCGTTTGGATCGCCAAGCATTGTTTCGTCATGGTCTTCGTCTTCATCGGCCGTCAGGCTCGACACGGCAATGGCGTAGGACGGGTACATATCGCCCAATTCATTGTAGGGTTCCCATTGCTGGGCCAGCAGCGTGGTCGCCGAAATGATGCTTGTAAAAGCCGTCAGTAAAAAAAATTTCATGGATTCGGTGAGTTAAGGCTTTTGCCATTACAAAACAACGCATTATCAACGCCTTACGCAATGAATTCATGGACTTTATGTGGTTATTCGTACACAATACTGGCTTCGGTCCGAACGGCATCCAGCAAAGCCATCAGATTCAGGCTGTCCTGAAGCGACCAGACGTTGCTTTCCGTACGGCCTTCGGTCAGGCACTGCATCAGGTGAGCGGCTTCATAGTCATACCCAAAGGTGGAGCGGGGCATTGTAATTTCTTCCGGTGGCTGTCCGTTTCGGGTGAGCGTAAGGCTTTGGGTTTCGTGCCAGCGTGTGCTCAACCGAATCATCCCTTCGGTGCCATAAACGAAGGCTTCGCAGGGAGTTCGGGCGCGAAGGGTGCTGTCTAAGAGGGCCATTTCGCCGTTGGCATAAGTTAGTACCATACCACACTGCTCATCAACGCCCGTTGGCCCGAAAATGGCCGATGCCTTTACCGTTTGCGGCATTCCCAGAAACAGATACGACCAGAACAACGGATAGATACCGATGTCGAGGAGCGAGCCGCCCCCGAGGGCTTTGTCGAACAGCCGGCTGCCGGGCGCAAACGATGCGGCAAAGCCAAAGTCGGCCCGCACACCCGTAATGGTCCCGATGGCTCCGTCGTGGGCGAGTTGTCTGGCCCGCAGCAACACAGGCAGAAAGCGGCTCCAGAGGGCTTCCATCAGAAACACCCGTTTGCTGCGGGCCAGGCTCACCATTTCGCGAACCTGCCCGCCGTTCATGGCAAACGGTTTTTCACCCAGCACGGCCACACCCGCGTTGAGCAGCATCATTATATTTTCGTGGTGCAGAACGTGGGGCGTGGCCACATACACTACGTCCAGATCGGGCAGCGTCAGCAAATCATCATAATGGCCCAGCGCGTGCGTGGCACCATATTGTTGGGCAAACGCATCGGCCCGGGGCTGATGGGTGGAGGCCACCGCATAGAGCAGGGCGTTGGGCAGGGTGAGCAGGTCCTGCGCAAATTTATGGGCAATGCGGCCCGGTCCCAAAATTCCCCAACGAGTCATGTAGCCGTGCGTGTGCGTGAACGAAAAAATGCAGGCCAGTCATAAAGAACTGGCCTGCAACTGGGTCAAAGCGATTCCATTCCGGGCAAGTGGCATAAAAATTTACCGCTCGATACCCGAATTAAGTTGGTCTCTTTATGGCTTGGGCGCACCCGCCGACGAGCTGCTGCTGCCGGGCGCGAGCGAGTTGATCCAGGCTGCCATTTTAAGCGCGTCGGCTTTAGGAACCTGCGGC
>JAYVAP010000721.1:0-7313 GCA_043750915.1 Spirosoma sp.
CTCCATAGGCACCCGTAAACCAGTAAAAAATGGCGATACCTTCGGCCACGGCCGGTGGTGCCGGGTGCTCGGCCTTGCCGCTTTTGTTGTACTCGCTGCTCTGCGTGTTGAAAAGCCACTGCCAGGCAATTCGTTTTTTAGGTGATAGTTTCAGGTTCACTTCCTGCTCGGCCAGCAAAGCGGCCAGCCAATGCCGGTCGCCGTCGCTGGTGTGGTGGTCCGAATAATCAAAATCAGGATACATGTAGTAGGTGCCGGGCATCTGAAAATCGACGTAGTCCGAAAATGACTTGCCCACAATGTCGTCGGGCATACCTCGCTGCTTGCTGGTGGCCGTTTGACGGGCAGGCATGCTCCAGAGCCATTCGGGGGCGGCCATGTAGTGTTCGGCTTTGGAGTTGCCAAAACTATTGTGTGGCATGGGCGTGATGGAGCCGATTTCAGTTTGCGGACTCACGTTTTCTTTTATCGTTTTGGCCATAAACGTGTACAGATTTGCGTGTTCCTGCTCGTTGCCGCCGTTTGTGCCGTCGTTCTCGATGTCTAAGAAAATTTTGCCAAACGTGCTTTTCATGCCACCCGGCGGGCAGTCGCCAAAACCCACGCAGCCACCCTGCAATTCCATCGATGCCTGGTAAAGCGTGTTTCGGGTGGTTGTGCGGGCACCGGGTGGCTGGCGGTAAACGACTGCGGGTGCCAGGCTGCTGTTGCGTGCCCACGCCAGCCCGAAGGGAATAGCGAAATAGTCCTGATAAACAACCCACGACCGCTGACTTATCAGCAACGGACTTTGCCAGCCTTTGGCCGGAAAACCATCCGTCCAGACTTCTACGTTGGGCACCATGCGGGTTTGCTCGATGGCCGAAAAACCCCGCCGAAACAGTTTGGTACGGTCCTGCTCCACGTGCAGGTTGCGCCCTGCCCCGGCAAACGTGATGGTTTTGGTGGCGGGCAGGGTAAAATCGCCTACCACATCGATGTTGTAGTAGCCTTTGCGGGTGCTGGGTATGAACCGGGCGCGGGGCGTTGGCACCAGCGGGGTTGGTGCGGGCAGCGGCCCCTGCATGGTCACCACAACGGCATCGGCGGGTTTCGAACGGACATACCAAAAACTTAGCCCGGCTAAACTGATGGCTAAAAACGACGTGGCTATTTTCATGTTGTTTGTAAAAAGTAACACGGATAAGTTGCTGAGTAACGCCCGAAACTACGTATCAATGTACCGCTTCGTCAGGGGCTGATATGAATCTACGCGCCGGTCGCGGAAGTAGGGCCAGGTAGTCCGGTATTTCTCCGACAACGCCAGGTCAACCGGCTGAACGTGAACGGACTCTTCGGCGTGCGAAGCTACGTATAGCAGTGACCCAAACGGATTGGATACGAACGAACCGCCCCAAAACTGCTGGCCGTTTTCCTGCCCCACCCGGTTAACGGCCACCACGTGAACGCCGTTGGCAATGGCGTGGCTCCGTTGCATGGTTTGCCAGGCGTTGTACTGCTCGTCGTTTTGTGCTGGGTCCGGCTCGGCCATGTCCCAGCCAATGGCGGTGGGATAAAACAGCACCTCGGCCCCCATCAGGGCCGTGATGCGGGCCGCTTCTGGATACCACTGATCCCAGCAGATGAGCACCCCAATCCGGGCAAACTTCGTATCGAACACCCGGTAACCGGCATCCGCCGGCGAGGCATCGCCGGGTGTGAAATAATACTTCTCGAAATAGCCCGGATCGTCGGGGATGTGCATCTTGCGGTATTTGCCCAGATAGGCACCATCAGCATCGAGCACGGCCGTGGTGTTATGATACAGTCCGGCTGCCCGTTTCTCAAACAGCGAGGCCACAATAACCACGCCCAGCTCGCCCGCCAGCTCGCCCAGCCGCCCGGTGGTGGGGCCGGGAATGGCTTCGGCGAGGTTGAAATTATGCGGGTCTTCCACATCGCAGAAGTACAGCGACGTGAAGAGTTCCTGCAAACACACGATTTGCGCACCCTGTTGGGCGGCTGCGCGGATACCGCTGATGGCTTTCTGAATATTGGATTCGACATTGGCCGAGCAGCTCATCTGCACCAAACCGATCTGGACGTTTTTCGACATAGCGCAAAAATAAGGGGTTCGCGCTGAAAATGCCCACGGTCAACAAAAGTCCTGGCAGATGGATTCAGTAATAAAAGCCGTTATTTGTGAAACAGTGTTTGTTAATTTCTGACTTTTCAACATCCCGTTTCAGTTTATGCCCACGCGCCGAACGTTTCTGCACGCAACTGCCCTGACTACCGCAGCCGCAACTTTCTCACCCCATATGCTACTCTCCGCTACAACGCCCCCAAAAAATAAACTCGGTGTGGCCCTTGTTGGCTTAGGCTATTATAGCACCGATCTGCTGGCTCCGGCCCTGCAGCAAACCCAATACTGCTCGCTCGCCGGGATTGTAACCGGCACACCCGCCAAAGCCGAAAAATGGAAAAAACAGTACGCCATTCCCGATAAAAACAGCTACACTTACCAAAACTTCGACCAAATCGCCAACAACCCCGATATCGACGTGGTGTATGTGGTGTTGCCACCTTCCATGCACGAGGAATATGTGGTGCGGGCGGCCAAAGCGGGCAAGCACGTCTGGGTAGAAAAACCAATGGCCCTGACGGCCAAAGAATGCCGGAACATGATCGACACCTGCCGCAAAAATAAGGTCTCGCTCACGGTGGGCTACCGACTTCACCATGAACCCAACACCCAGCAATACGTGAAAGCACTGCGCGACGGGGCTATCGGCAAAATTCAGCTGGTGAGCTGCTCGGCGGGTTACTACGAGGGCCGCACCGACCACTGGAAACAAAAAAAAGAAATGGGCGGAGGAGCCATGTATGACATGGGTGTCTATGCCCTGCAGGGTGCCCGCCTGGCCATTGGCGAAGAACCCATTGCCGTGACCGCCCAACAGTTTACTACCCGCCCGGAGGTGTATAAAAACGGGCTGGACGAAACGACCATGGCCCAGCTTATTTTCCCCGGCGGAGCGCGGGCAGCCGTGCAAACCAGCTACGGCATAGACATGAATTTTCTGCACGTAACGGGCAGCAAAGGTAAATTGTTGATGGATCCTTTTTCGCCCTACAACGGCGTTAAAGGAGAACTCTCAGGCCAGACCAGCCAAATAATCGACCATCCTTATGCAGTGCCCTGGCAGCAGGCTAAACAAATGGACAACGATGCCCAGGCCATTCTCAACAACAAACCCGTGCTCGTGCCGGGCGAGGAGGGGCTGCGCGACATCAAAATTGTGGAAGCCATTTACCAGGCCGCCCGCACTGGCCGGGAAGTGAAAATTAGCTGAAAAAAGTTTTTGCCCGATCAGGTGCTCTGGCCGGGCAAAAACGTAACTGCTGGGCAGGACATTAGTGGGTAGGCTGTTTTAGTTGTATGCCATGGCTATTTTTGTTGGCGTATATAAAGTTGGGCGGCTGGTTTGGCGGGGTGCCGGGATTTTCCTTATTTCGTCCCCAAACCCCGTTCGCCCATGCAACTCGCCGATTTTACCAGCCTCCCCGCCAACCGTCAGCTCGACACGCTCTACTTCACGGGCGACATTCTGGCCAATCGCTACGAGGGCGAACATATTTTTTTGCTCTATAACCTCAACGGTTTTTACGTCGAACTGCGCTACGATGCCTACAATAGCCAGCTCCACCAGGTAACGGCTTTCCGCGATACCAACAAACTGGAACCCTATTTGCCCTACCTGGCCTGAAACGCCCGCCACCCTGCCAGTTAACAGCATTTGCTTTTTTTGGTCGAAATATTAACTTAATCACTATTTAGCCGAAAAAAGAACGTAGTTTGGTGGCCCGGACCTTTAGCCGCAGTTGCCTTATGTTCAGTCGTTTCCAGTCGCTCGTGCGCGATTACTTTGGCTTTTCGCACAAAGAAAGCCGGGGGTTTGTAGTGCTGATTTTGCTCACCCTGTTTTGCCTGCTTATTCCTTTTCTGTACCGTTTGGTGGCCGACCGGAACCCCGCCGATACGTCGGTTGCCGACCAGCGTAAACTCGATAGCTTGGTGGCTCTGATGCGCACCGAAGAAGCCCGGCAACCCACCTTTGCCGACCGCGCCAACCGCGAAAAAACCACTGCCGAACGCTTCAGCGAACCCAAACTGTTTGCCTTCGACCCCAACACCGTGAGCGTGGCGGGCTGGCAGCAATTAGGCTTGCCGCGCTGGATGGCCGAACGGATTGAGAAGTACCGCAGCAAAGGCGGGCAGTTTCGCAAAAAAGAGGATTTGCTGAAAATATACGATTTCCCGCCCGACCTCTACGAGCAACTCGAACCCTATATCACGCTGAAAGAAACGCGCCAACCCGCCCGCTTTGCCAACGACCGTGCCACTGGCGAACCCACCAAACCTGGCAACCGCCCGGCTTATGCCAACCGCCCCGCTTTTTCCAGCCGCCCGCCCTATCCCGACCGGCCCGCCAAACCGGTGCTTCAGCCCTTCGACATCAACACCGCCGACACCGCCCAGCTGATTGCGCTGAAGGGCATTGGGGCCACGCTGGCCAGCCGAATTGTGAAATACCGCGACGGGCTGGGGGGATTTCTCTCGCCCGCGCAGTTTCGCGAGGTATACGGGCTGGATTCGCTGGCCCTGGCCGAGCTGGAGAAATTTGGTCAGATCCGCTCACCGGTACGCAAAATTCCGGTGAACACGGCGAGTGCCGAGGAACTGGACCGGCACCCGTTTCTGTCGCGTCGGCAGGCGCAGATCATTGTCAGCTACCGCGAGCAGCACGGGGCCTATACCTCCGCCGAATCGCTGAAGCCCATCCGCATTTTAGATGCCCGCACCATCGAGAAAATTGCGCCCTATCTGGAATTTTAAGCCGCCCCAATCTGGCCGTTCGGGCTATTCCCTCTTTTTCAGTAATACCACATTTTCCACGTGGTGGGTGTGCGGAAACATATCTACGGGCTGCACATCGGCAACGGCGTAGGCTTCGTCCAGGATGCCGAGGTCGCGGGCCTGGGTGGCGGTGTTGCAGCTGATATAAACAAGGCGGTCGGGGGCGGCCCGAATCAGCTGGCGCGTAACGGCTTCATCCATACCAGCGCGGGGCGGATCGGTAATAACAACGTCGGGTCGGCCGTGCTGCCCAAAAAAATCGTCAGTCAGAATGGCCCGCATATCGCCCGCCACAAAGGTAGCGTTGCCAATGCCGTTGACCTGCGCGTTCACGCGGGCATCGGCCACGGAAGCCTCCACATACTCGACTCCCACGACCTGCTGCGCCTGCCGGGCCACAAACAGGGCAATGGTACCCGTTCCGGTGTAGAGGTCGTAAACGCGTTCGCGGCCCGTCAGACCTGCCCAGTCGCGGGCAATTTTGTAGAGCGCGTGGGCCTGCTGCGCGTTGGTCTGGTAAAACGATTTCGGACCTACCCGGAAGGTCAGCAGCTGGCCGTCGCCCGCATCCATGCGCTCTTCAATGTAGGGTTTTCCCGCCCAGTTCACCACCTCCTGATCCTGGTAGCTGTCGTTTTTTTTGGTATTGATGATGTAATTCAGCGACGTTGTGTCGGGAAACAACCGGTGGAGGTAGCTCATCAGGCCATTCAGCTGATCGGGGTCGTTTTGGGCCACCTGCACCGTTATCATCACCTGATCGGGCCGGGCCGCGCCAGGCCCGGCCTGGCGTGGCCCGGCCGTGCGGATGATGAGCGTTCGGAGATAGCCGGTATGTATTTTCAGGTTATACAGACTCATGCCGGTTTGCCCCACATAATCGGCCACGGCCAGCCGGATGGCGTTGGAGGGGTCGGGCTGGAGGTAGCAGTGCCGGATGGGCAGCACCTTGTCGAAACGGCCCGGCACGTGGAAACCCACCGCCCGGGGGTCTATTTGCCCGGCCGAACCCACCTCGGCAGCCGTCATCCAGCGACCTTCGGCGCAGGTGAATTCGAGTTTGTTGCGGTAATACTGCGTGGGGTGGGCGGCCAGAATGGGCCTAATACCGGGCAGCTCAACCTTGCCGATGCGCGTGAGGTGATCAACTACCTGCTGGTGTTTGAAGCGCAGTTGCTCGTCGTAGCGAATGTGTTGCCATTTGCAGCCCCCGCAGGTACCAAAATGCGCACAGAAGGGATCAGCCCGCACCGCCGACCACTCGTGAACACGCTCGGCCACGGCTTCGCGGTATTGTTTTTTTTTGTTCGTAATCCGCAAATCGACCACGTCGCCCGGTGCCACGCCCGGCCCGCCGGTGGGATTTTCCACGAAAATAACCCCTTCGTCGGTGCGCACGATGCATTTTCCCTCGGCGGCCACGGCATCGACCCTAACTCCGTACAACCGTTCAGGCTCTTTCTGACTCTTTCGGCGCATAAGTGTGCTAAAAAAGGGCTAATTTAGGCAGTCGTTTTCGAATGACCGTCTGTAATGCCCTATTCTCTATATGACAAACTTATACCGTACCGGCCGGGTAATGCGTTTGCTGATCGGTTTGTTGCTGACCGTCAGCGGTATGGCGCAGGCCACACACATTGTTGGGGGTGAGCTGGAGTTACAAAAACTGCCCGCTACGAGTGAATATACCCACCGCGTCAACCTGAACCTGTACTTCGACGATATCAACGGTAACTCGGGGGCCCAGGATCAATCCGTCTTCATTTATATTTTTCGTAAACGCGATAATGCCTTCGCCGGCAGTGTAGAGGTGCCGTTCATTAGCAGTGAATTTATCAGCTATACCGGCCCGTCCTGCACCCGCTCCGACCTGCGAACCCGGCTCATCCGCTATGGCAGAGACGTTACCTTTTCGCAGACCTACAATGATGCCGGGGGCTACTACATGAGTTGGGAACGCTGCTGCCGCAATGGCATTATCACCAACATCAACGATCCGGGCGGGGCCGGGTCAACGTTTTACCTGGAATTCCCGGCACCATACACCGGCTCTATGCCCTTCAGTAACTCGTCGCCGGTGTTCAGCATTGCCAAGGGCGATTATATCTGTATTAACCGCTCGTTTACGTTCGATTTCGGGGCCACGGATGCTGATGGAGACAGCCTGACCTATTCAATGGAGACCCCCTATAATGGGTTCAGCACATCGGTGGTGCCAAATCCAGGCACGCCAGTACCCAACCGGCCGGGTATTGCCTATCCCAGCCCGTATCCTAATGTTTCGTGGATAACGGGCATCTCGCAGCGCAACCAGATACCGGGTTCGCAACCCCTGCGGGTCGATGCCCGAACGGGTCTGCTAAGCGTTACGGCCAACCGGGTGGGCTTGTTCGTTTTCTCGGTCGAAGTAAAG
>JAYVAP010000722.1:0-4153 GCA_043750915.1 Spirosoma sp.
GTACCCAAAAATGACCAAGCCGCAAAGCCAGTTATTTCCCGGAAAACGGATTTGCTGAAATACCTACGAATATTTAAATCACATTCGCTATACTGTTTATGGCAGTATAAACTGCGAATCCCTAAAAGGATGATGGGTAGGGCAGCTGTCAAAAGGCCATAAGCGGGCAACTGATTATAAGAGATATAGCTGATATAGAGGGCAATGGCTAATTTAAGTGACGATTCAACGATCCCAACAATAGCAAAGAAAAACATGTTTTCATGGGCATTTATAACCGCATCATAGGGAACTGACAGGATCGTAAAAAGGGTACTGAGGATAGCAAACTGGTATACCCATTTAGCCGCTTCGACCCGCGCTGGGGGTATAGTTAAAATACCCTCAAAGAGAAAATAACCTACTCCCTCCAATAGCAAACAAACCACCACAGCAATGAGCAGGTGTAGAACGACGCTTACATTAAAAATACAGGTCAGTTTCTGGCTATTACCACTTCCTTCTGCATAGGATATAAATCGTTGGGTGGCGGCTGCCATTGAGGTGTTCAAAAAGGTCAGCATGGCAATAACCCCACCCACAAGATTGAAAATGCCAAAGTCTTCGGCCCCCAGTGCCTGTAGGGTCAGGCGGGTAGCATAGAGAGACATAAGCATAGTAATCGCCATTCTCGCATAAAGAAATCCGGTGTTAAGGGCGACACGGTTGGCTACCTGCATGGATTAATCTTACTGAACTATTTCTTTAAACACGTTTAATTTTACGGCTCCGCTCTTCCAGTCCCACCTGGAACCTATTTAAGGTATGTTAAAAAGTTTTAGCCTGCCATAACTCAGGCCGATACCAATGTTTTTGATAAATCGACGTTCAACATCATTTGCAGTGAATCGACAAAGATGGTCAGGGTTTTGCCCTGTTGCGTAATCACGCCCCCCTCCACATCCGTAAACGCCCCCGAGCTTATTCTTACCCGGTCGGCCGGCGAGAAGGTATCCATCTTAATCAGGCGATTATCGAACTCGTTGAGCATTCTTTTGATGGCTTCTATCTCCTCGTCCCGCACCACCGCTGGTTTGTCAAGCCAGAACAGGTACCGGACAATGCCCGGCACACTGAATACGCGGGGCCGTTCCTGTTCCTCGAGGTTAACGAAGCAATAGCTGCTGAAGAGGGGAGTTTCAACCGTTTGCAGCCGGTCGGTCCACTTGCGTTCCACCCGAATCAGCGGGCAGTAGACATCGATACCCTGCTCCCGGAGTGTGTTGGCTACTTTTTTTTCATTCCGGGACTTTGTATACAGCACAAACCAGGGCATTGCGTCTATTTTTTGATTCTACCACGCATTGATATCACCGGTTAGCATCACTTTCACCGTCGTGAAACACAATTTTACGTCCAGCAAAAAAGATTCCCGTTTCACATATAGCAGGTCATACTGAACGCGGTGCTTCATTTTAGCCAGCTCCCGCGTTTCGCCCCTTGCCCCGCGCACCTGCGCCAGTCCCGTAATGCCGGGCCGGACATAGTAGCGAACGCGGTAGTTGGGAACAATGTGCCAGTAATACTCGTCGTGCTGAATGGCGTGGGGGCGCGGGCCAACGATGCTCATGTCGCCCCACAGCACATTCAGAAACTGCGGCATTTCGTCTAAGTTTGTTTTGCGCAGAAATGCCCCTACCCGGGTTACGCGCAGGTCATTTTTAGCACACTGCGCTACCGTGTCGGCCGGGTTGTGGTACATGGTCCGGAATTTAAGGCACGCAAACACCTGCCCGCGCCTGCCCGACCGCATTTGCCGGAACAAAACCGGCCCCGGCGAGCTAAGCCGGACCATAATTCCTATAATTGGAATCAGCCAGGAAAGTATCAGAATTGTTACGAGCAGGGCCACTGTAACATCAAAGATTCGCTTGCCCCACTGCCGGTAGGGGGTATGCGACCTGACCTCAAACACGTCCGAGCTGGCACTTGGGTGCGTTCGGCGGTGGTTTTGAAACGAGGAAGGATCCAGTGAAACCATAAAAAAAGGTTAGTTTAAGGTGCTGAGGGAATTTATGGCGTAATGGCAACGGTGCTACTTCCGCAGGCTGCGCGACGGTTTTTTATCGTCATAGTAGCCACCCGAGTAGCTGTTATAGCTGTTGTAGTAGGCTTCGCCTTCGCCAATGGCGTTCAGGATCACGTTCAGTTTGTTAAAACGTCCTTCGCGGTACCATACATCCAGTTGTTTCAGGTACATTTTGGGGGTTACATCGTGCCGCACAATATACATGGTGGCATCGGCCAGCGGGGCAATCAGCTGGGCATCCGTAACCAGCCCAATAGGGGGCGAATCGATCAGGACATAATCAAACCGCTCTTTGAGCGCATTTATCAGTTCGGGCAGTTTTTCGGTACTCAGCAGTTCGGAGGGGTTGGGCGGAATGGGTCCGCTGCTGATCATGAAGTAATTTTCCTGTCCGGGAATGGGTTGCAGGATGTCGTCGATGGTGGCATCGCCAACCAGGAAGTTGCTGATGCCTAAGCCCGGCAGCAGGTTCAGGTTTTTGTGCAGCTTGGGCTTGCGCAGGTCCATTTCCAGGATAACCGTTTTGCGGCCCGTGAGGGCTAAACTGGCACCGAGGTTTAGGGAGATAAACGATTTACCTTCGCCACTGATGCTGGACGTAAACAGCAGCACCTGACTCTTATCGGGGTCGGTTTTAATAAACTGAAGGTTGGTGCGCAGCGTTCGGATTTGTTCGGAGAGCACCGAGTTGCTGCGGCCCCCGATCACGATGGGTTCGGGCCGGCGGCTTTTCATCAGCTCGCCCATGATGGGGGTTTTGGTTTGGTCTTCTACGTCGCCCCGGCGCAGGATGCGATTATTGAGCGCGTCTTTGCCCGCCATGACCCCGATGGGCACGAGCAGACCAATCAGCCCGAAGATGAGGAAAAAGAATTTTTTAACGGGCTTAACCGGCTTGTTGTCGTAACGGGCGGGGTCGATGGTGCGGCTGTCGGAGATGGCGGAGGCAAAGGACAGGGCTGTTTCCTCGCGTTTTTCGAGCAGGTAAGTATACAACCCGTTTTTGATGCCCTGCTGCCGCGAGATGTTGAGCAGCAGCCGCTCTTTGTTGGGAATGGTCCTGATCATGCCTTCCATGCGGCTGTTGTTGGCCACAAACTGCTTTTTGGAGGTTTGCAGTTGGTTTTTCATGGTGGCTACGTTTTCCGAGATGTTGGAACGCGTTTCCCGGATCTGGCTATCAATGGTTTGCACAAGCGGATTCTCTTCAGAAGTGGTACGCACCATTTGCTCGCGTTTCAGCTCCAGGTCCGACAGCCGCGTTACCATACTAATCAGGATGGGATCGCTCAGGCCAAGGGTAGCGGGGGCCACGCCCTGGGTTTTCGACTGGCTGTTAATGTAGTTTTCCACATCGTTGAGCGCACCGAGTTGAATTTTGGTTTGGTTGAGCTGTTCGTCATTTCCCTGCACGGTGGTCAGGAAATTCTGCGCCTGGGCACTCAGGTCTGTGATGCCCTGGGCAGATTTATACTGTTCTACATCTTTTTCCACCGTGGAGAGTTCACCCGCAATGAGGGCCAGCCGGTCTTCGATGAAGTGGAGGGTATTGGCAGCCATCTTGTTTTTGTCGGTAATGGCAGCCAGGTTATAGTCTTCGATGAGTTGATTGAGGATAATTTCGCCCCGTTTGGGCACGGCATCCTCAATGGTGAGTTGAACAACGCTGGAGGCTTTGGAGGTTGGTTCGGCTTTAAGGCTGGCCAAAAAACCACGCACGGCGTTGCTTTGGGCCTGCACCCCCACAAACAGTGGTTCGGCATTGGGCGGCAGGGGTTTGCCCGCAAACACGCGCAGCCGGCCGTAGGGTGTTTGAACGCTCTGGTTCAGGGGATAGAGCACCTCGTTGATAGCTACCTGACCGGCTTTAGGAAAAGTGAGCGCGAGGGGTTCCTGATAAAGCTCGGAGTTGGGTTGCTCAATCACGAGTTTGATGGGCGGACTGAAGGTTTCGCGCTTGCCAAAGGTGGTAGGCGTGTAGTAGCGCGTGGCCAGCTGCAGGCGGCTCACAATCCGGTCCATGAGGGTGTAGGACTTCAGGATTTCGATTTCGTTTTCCACCACTTTTTTGGGCGTAAAGATTTC
>JAYVAP010000723.1:0-6007 GCA_043750915.1 Spirosoma sp.
GGATGGGTGTTGAGCACCTGCCGGGCCACCAGCAGGAACAGGTCCACACCTTTGCGCCATTCGGCATTGCCACAGCCGCCCACCACCACGGCATCCGGCGGAATACCCAGCCGTTGCCGCACCGCCCGCCGGTTGACCAACGCGAGTTTAGCCAGCAGGGTTTGGGCATGAATCAGCGAGTTCAGCACCGACGTATTGGCGGATGTCAATCCGTGGCGGGCCATGAGGTTTTTCCGAACAGCTTCGGAGCCGCAAAATACGTGGCTCACGCGGGTCAGTTCGTAGGCCAGATCATGGGGCCGGGCGTAGGTTTGAATGGACGTTTCGAGTTCGTGGACGTAGAGCACAAACGGCAGCCCGAGCGGTTCCAGCAACCGAAGCAGGCCCCCGTTGGCAATGGTGTTGACCACAATGCCATCGTAGTTCACCGCCCGGATGCGTTGCAGCAGGTCGGCCGGCATGGCCCGTTGCCCACCGGCTGGCCGACCAATGCCTAATTTTTTCAGCAGCCGCCCGGTCAGCCGACCTGCACGCCCGCCGGCAGGTGGCAAAACGGGGGCGGTAAACACCTGGTAGACCGTTGTAACCTTCTCGTAGTCAGATAGCAAAGGGCCACCATCGCCCAGCACTAAGCCGGTTTTAACGCCGGTCTCGCGCAGGTAAGTCAGCAGGTGCAGCAGCAGGTATTGCGCACCCGCCCGGTTGGCATCATGGCCGATGAAGAGAAGCGTTTTCAGAATTCAGGTGCTGTTTTTATGAAATTGTAGTCGGCTGAGGTAAGTATGTCAGCCCGGCACAAACGCAGGCGCAAATCAATAGGCTTCGTAGCTTGGTTTGGGCAGTTTTTTGGCGGGGTTGCCAATATATAAACCCCACTCATCGGTGTCTTTATAGATGGCCGTGGCCATGCCCACCAGCGTGCCGGTGGCGATGTGCAGAAAATCGCGAATGGTGCTGTTAACCCCAAAAAAGCAGTATGGCTCAATCACGCAGTGGCCCGACATCACCACGTGGGAAGTGAAAAACACGTGGTCTTTGATCTGCCCGTGGTGGCCAATGTGGTTGCCGCTCCACAGCACCACGTTGTTGCCAATGGTAGTGAAAGGCTGAATGGTATTGTCTTCCAGAATGAAGCAGTTCTCACCAATCTCATTGCCAAACAGGGTTGCTTTGGAGCTGATATAAGAAATAAACTGGTAGCCTTTGGCTTTGGCTTCAAGGTAAACCCGTTCGCGGTTTTTGTTCATGTTGCGACCGGTCATGGGCGCAAAAAACTGGTATTCCTGCGGAGAAAAAACGGTTTCTACTGCCTCAAACGCCACCACCGGCAAGCCCCGAAAGGTAGTCTCGCTCATATACTCGCGGCTGACGGTGAAAGCCGCTACCTCGTGTTCAGAATCGTGGGTGAGGTAAAAATGAGCCAGTTCGGCCGTGTCCATTACCCCAAAAATAATAACTTTTGCCATACAGGAATGCGTAAAATCGGGCCACCCAAACCGGGTGAACGGGCGAAAACCGGCAAAGGCAAGCATTTGCCGGGGTTAAATGAAAAACCTGACTGAGTGGTCGGCACTGACCGCTCACGCTATTTTTATATTTTCTGTCAGACCAGTTCAAATGCTGTCAGCATGGCCCGAATGGCTGGTACGTCGCAAACCATCAGGGCATCGAGTACCGAGAGCCAGGGTACAAACTCACCCATACCAGCGGGTCCATCGGTGCGGCTGCGGCCAGCCTGCGGATAGTCTACCCGTTTTGCCTGGATGAAATTCAACGCGATCCCCGCCTGCGTAAACGTGGGTTTATCGTAGAGTTCCATGCCGCCAATAGGGTTTATGTAGCGCGTTGCACCTTCCTGTCGACAAATGTCCAGAATTCGTTCCTGGGCTTTCAGCTGACCGTTGTCATAAACCGACGACGACCGCACGAGCCGGGTTGTCAGGCCGAGGTACTGGTTGAGTTCAACCAAACTGTTATAGATCAGATCGGCGATTGAATCGGTGGCAAAATTGATGATTTTTTCGGTCAGCGGCATTACCGTTCCATAATAAGGGGCCTTTCGATAGCCCTGCTCAATGGTTTTCAATAGTTTGCCGCGCCATTTCGCATCGTCGGCCAGCCGGACTTCATTGATGCGTTTATTCTGGCTGGCATCTTTCAGCGGTACCGTGAAGAGGTGCTCCTGCCCGTTGATAAGCAGGCGGTTGCGGTTGATCCAGCCCCGGTTAATAAACGCCACATCGTCATATAGCACAAACGTATCAACAGCGTTCATCAGCTGCATATAGCCGATGTAGGGCAGAAAATAAGGCTGCATGATGGCCAGTGTCATGATAACGTCTTTTTTTGGTGGAAACCAGACGCAGGATATTGCGTCTCTACAGTTTTCGTAAATAATAATCCTCAGCCGGCACAATCACCCTTTCGCGCATGGTGGTGTCGGTGCCTAAGCGGATGTCGCCGGGTTTGGGGCGGATCACGCGTTTGTCGAAAAACAGGTAGTCGGCCTGGGGTGGTATTGGCTTCAAACCCTGCTCAAAGGGGTTGATGGCAATTAGCCGGCGTGATAATTTTGGCCCATAAAGCGGGTATTCGTAGTCGTCGTTGATGGTGCCCAGCGCCACGGTGGCCGTATCGGGTACCAGCTCGTCGAACCGTTTATAGGGTAGGTAGATGTCTGGTCGGCCAACGGACATTTGCCGAATCCGGTCCGATCTGAAAGCGGACGGATACGGGTGGCCATCGGGCGCAGTCCACCCGAAGGGCAGGGCGCGAATGTTCAGAAACACGCACAGCACCGCCGACACGCAGCCCAGCACCGTTACCAGGCCCACGTAGCTTTTCCAGACGATTCGGCCCGGAACGGCCACCGACAGGCGGGGGTTTAGGAAAACAAGTGACAGAAAAAGAATGCCGAACAGCCCTGTTTCAATGAAATAACGGCCTTTGAAGGGGTCGTAGGGGGCAGAATAGGCGAGGGCCACAAAATGCAGCAGCAGGGCCAGCCCCAAAAAAAAGAGCGGTTTCGACCGAACAACCCCGACCATAACCAGCAGCAACAGGGGAAAAATCAGGCCGAAGCCCAACACGCCCCAATAGGGATTGGCGTTATAAAACACAAAACGCCGGTCGAAAGCGAAAGGCTGGATCGAAAAATTGGTTTCCTCGTCCAGCCGCATCCGCAGTTTGTTCTCCAGCACCACCAACGGTTTGCGCATGGCCTGGTTGACAACGGCACCCGCTTCGAGGTTGCGGATACCGTCTAAGTTAACGTGGTCGTAGCCGTAGCGAATCAGGTTGCGGCTTCCCTGTTCGAGCAGGTTTGGCAGCGACCCCGCCCGCTCCACCGACTGATGTTTGAGGGCCGTTGGCGGGCCAATGGGATGCCCGAAAACGGCTATGTTTTTCAAATAACCCGTTGGCAGCGTCCACAGGCATACGCCGACCACAATGGCCGCTGCCAGCCGCCACGTCCGGGCAAAACTAACCGCCACCGACTGGGACCAGAACACGGTGTAGATCATAACCACAAACACCGAGGGCAGCAAAAGGGCAAACGTAATTTTATGGCCAAACGCGATGCCAAAGGCCATGCCCGCCAGCCAGAGATACCGGCTGTCGGGTCGACCGGCCGATACAGTGGTTTTGTAGGTGAACAGCAGGTAGAGCAGCACACTCAGGTAGGCTGTCAGGACAATGTCGGTTTCGGTGGTGATGGCCTGCATCAGAAAGTCGGGCAGCAGGGCATAGGCCAGCGCACAAAAGAAACTGGCCGACAGGCTGTTGGGCGGTGAAGCGGGCGTTCGGCCAAGCTGCCCAATCCGCTGCCCAATGCCAAACACCGCCACAATGGTCACCCAGTAACTCAGGTGATGAATAAATTTGAAGCCGTTCTCGAAACGCCCCGTCATCAGGAACGAATAAATCTGGAGAGTACACACACTTTTCGGGTAGGTGTCCATGTTCCAGTTAGTGCCGCCAAAGTGCTGCATTGAGCCGCGTTGCAGGTATTGCATCACCCGGTTGAGGTGGCCCGTCATGCTGTCCCATTCGTTGGGTACGGTGAACAAAACCAGCAGCAGATTGGTGATGGCAATGAGCGCGAGGGTGATGAAAAGGCTTGAAAATAAAAACTGAGAATAGCCCCGCAACTGCTGCCACCACTGCCGGGCCGTATGCCAGCGCGCCCGGATAAGCAGCCGGACCTGGAAACGCTCCTGCGCTGGACTAAGTCGGCGGAGGAGAAAGCCAAGCACCGTGGCCGACAGGAAAACCGACACCGACCAAACCGGCGAACTGGCCGTTAGGCGCAGGGCCGACAGGATAAAACCCGTCAGAATAACGCTGCCCGCGCCAAGCAAAAATGCCGTCAGCAGCCATTCTGTCAGCGACCGACGGGCGATTTGCGTCGAGAGCCGACCGACATAGCCGATGAACAGCAAAAAAGAGAGCAGGTAAAGTAGCGTCATACGGTTGAATTAGTCCGGTGATCCGGCCAGGTCGAATCAGTCGTCGATAGATACCAAAGCGACAGCCTCGTTGACAACGCCCGCAATCCGGTCTACATCCGCTTCGGCGAGGTCGGGATAGAGCGGCAGGCACAACACCCGCAGCGACACATCTTCCGAGATGGGGCAGGGCTGATGGCCCACCGAAAACGGCAGCGTGTTGAGCGACGGGAAAAAATACCGCCGGGGCGAAATGGCCTGCGCTTTCAGCGCGTCGACAACCCGCAGCAGGGTTTCTTCCGAGTCGAACACCACTGGGTAATACGCGTAGTTATAGTCAACGCCGGGCGTGAGGGTAGGGCGGGTGATTCGGCTGAAGTCGAGCCGGTCGTTGTAGTAGCCAAAAACCCGTTTGCGGGCTTCGATCAGGGCGGGTACTTTGGGCAGCACACACAGGCCCATGGCCGCATGAAGCTCCGAGTTTTTGGCGTTGATACCCACGCTGAAATAATCGTCGTTGCGGTGGCCAAACGACCGGTAGAAATGCAGTTTTTGCGCCAGTTCGTCGTCGTCGGTAACAATGCAGCCACCCTCAACGGTATGAAACACTTTGGTGGCGTGAAAACTGCAGGTGCTCACATCGCCGTAGCTCAAAATTGAGCGGCCGTTGTAGCGGGCACCAAACGTGTGGGCGGCATCGTAAATAACTTTTAGGTTATGTTTCTGGGCGATGGCCTGAATCTGCTCAATCCGGCAGGCATTACCATACACGTGCGTGGCCATGATGGCCTGCGTGTTTTCGGTGATGAGGGTCTCTATTTTGCCCGCATCCAAGCAATAGTCGTCCGGGCGAATGTCGGCGAAAACGGGTGTGCAACCCTCCCACAGCAGCGCATTGGTGGTGGCTACGTAGGAAAAAGGCGTGGTGATGACTTCCTTAGTGATGTCGAGGGCCTTGAGGGCCATCTGAATGACGATGGTGCCGTTGGTGCAGAATTTGAGGTGCTTTACCCCCAGATACTCCTTCATCCGGTTTTCCAGATCGCGCAGCAGCGGGCCGTCGTTGGTGAGGTGAACCCGTTCCCAGATACCCTTGAGGTAGTTGGTATACTCCTCAAGATCAGGCAAATAAGATTTTGTGACGTTTATCATAGGTCATAAATTCAGTTAGCGGTTGCCTCCTCCAGCATACCCATTTTGAAGGGAAACTGGGGTCGAACGTAGCCCGGCCACTTGCCGTACCAGGCAATGCCTTCGCGGTAGTCTTCCACATCGAAGGTAATACCTTCTTCCATCGTGTACAACGGCGTAACGGTGTCTTTCACAATCATGACGGAGATTGTATAAGATCCGTCGTTGAGAAAATAGCCCGGAATTGTGCATTCGCCTGCCATCAGCCCTTTGCCATACGACTCCGATTGGGTGCCCACGTTGAAAACGCACTCACCCGTCAGCGAATTAAGGTGCATGCTCAGGTTGAGGTTGGCCCGCTCCATCATGTTCCAGAACTCGAACCGCAGTTTCATGGGCGTTCTCACGTCGATGTGCGTTAAATCGTC
>JAYVAP010000724.1:0-6178 GCA_043750915.1 Spirosoma sp.
GTCGTGTTCAGCAAAGAGCAGTTGATTAATCTATTAGTACACATTGAGAAGCTGGTGATAGACAAACAAAAGTGTAATCTTTCACCCTAAAGGGAATAATAAGCAGAATAGTCGAAATTCAACTGCCTCCTTTTTCCCGCAACAATTGTTCCTCTTGTTCGCGTCGTTTTTGTTCGCGTCGTTCCTGTCGAAGCTGTCTGCGGGTTTTAACGGTGTCGGCTGGTGCCGATTCGCCGGTTGTTGCGTCGGGGCGGGTGGTGTTGCGCTTGTCTGGCTGCGTAGCGGGCTGGTCACCGCTGGTTTTGTTGTCTTCGCTGTTTTTACCTTTGAAGAGCCGCCGGAAAAAGTTGCCGAATCCATTGCCGTTACCGTCTTCGTCAATATCACCCTCCGGCGGTTCAGTTAGCAGGCTATCGGTTTGGAAGAGTGTGTCGACCGGTGCTACCTGCCTGCGCAGCCCCTCGCGCAACCGAACGTCATAGAAGCCGTAGGCACCAGAATCGGGCGTTGTCAGGCCGCGCCGGGCCATAATCCGACCAATGAGTTTGAAATAGCCCCGCACATTGCGCACCTGTAGGGTTCCGTCGGGCACAAACCAGCTCAGGGCTGCTTTGGGGCTGGGCACCACAAAAGCCAGAAAAATGCTTTCGCCGAGGTTCAGATCGGCGGGCGATTTAGCAAAGTAGTAGCGGGCGGCCTCGCCAATGCCGTAAATATTGCGCCCCCACTCAATGATGTTCAGGTACACCTCATACATCCGCTCTTTGGAAACGATATGTTCGTTTTCGATCAGCCAGACGATGAGAATCTCCTCAATTTTGCGCGAGATGGTTTTGTTGCGGCTCAAAAATGCGTTCTTAACCAGCTGCATGGACACGGTGCTAGCCCCGCGTTTAAAAGATTTTTCCTTGAAATTCGTGGCTATCGACATCCGAAACGCCTTCTCGTTGAAGCCTGCGTGCGTGAAAAAATTATAATCTTCCGAGGTCAGCAGGGCGTTGCGTAGATCGGGTGAAATCTGGTTCAGGGGCGTGTAATCGGGGTTTTTGGGGCCAACCATGATGGGCCGGACGGGTTTGCCTTTCTCGTAAGGCGTGTAGACAAAGGGTTGGTTGATAGCCGAAAAGTCGGTTTGCCCCATCTTCAGAATCCTGAATCCGTTCTGCGCCAGGCTGGAGTTGAAGCGCACTGAGTCGGGCAGGGAAGTGTCTAATTTGAAGGCCAGGTCATATTTAAGTTTTCCCGCCACAGTCATGCCTGCGAGCGACTCGAACAGCCCCTGCGGAAACGAATTGAACAGCGACTGGGCATCGAGCTGGTCGGTATGAAGCTGTAGCTCATAGGTTTTACCGGCCTGTTTGGCTGGATCGTCGGTGTCGGTGGTGGCGAGGCTATATTTGACAAACGGCCGGGCACTAATCTGACCTAAGCGCAGCGTAGACGAACTGTCGATGCCAACGTAATTTTCGCCCACGAACAGGTTGGCCTGCATCGATGCCTGCGGAATGAGCACGTCGGTGCGGGCCACGGCGGGGTGGTTGATGCGCAGGTTACTGACCGAACCGGCCCCTTCGAGCCGGAATTCCGGCCCGGCCCGGTCCACGTCGCGGAGTTCGGCCCGGAGGGTGTCGGCCTGTAGTTTAAGGTTAAATTTTTTCTGGATATACGGCAGTTCGAGGGGTTTGGGCTGACCCCGCTGACCATCGGCGTAGAGAGCCAGGTTATACTCCCGGTTGGCAGGATCGGCCGTACCCGCCAGGTGCCAGGTAGCCTCGTTGCCGTTGAGTTTGAGGGTCGACGAAACCGCTTCATTTTTGATGGAGGCCGTTTGGGTCAGCAGGCGGATGGTATCGCCGTTATCGACACCCCTGAACTCCAGATTATGAATGTTGAGGTCGTCGGGAATTTTCGACAAAATATTCTCGATCACGTTCTCGGCCACATTTGAGAGGTTGCGCCGATTGGTTTCGGCGGGTGGACGGGCGGAGCGGAGCGAGTCGCGGGGAGGGTGACGAATCAGGAAATCGATGTTGGTGAGTGTGTCGCGCTTCACGAGCTGAACCAGGCCGTTTTCGAGCGTCATCCCCGAGAGGGCAATTTTCCCGGTCAGCAGCGGCCAGAACCGCACGCCCACCTCCACGCGCCCAAGCCGGGTGAGGGTGTCGCAGTTTTGCGGCACGACCGATACGTTAGTGAAGGCAACTGAGTTAAGGCCCGTGAAGCGGGCCGAACCAATTTGAACGTCGAGTGAATAATCCCGTTTGGCTTTCCGAACGGCGCGGTCGAGGGCGGTTTTCAGCAGGCTTTCGCGTTTAAGATAGGCAAAAACACCTGCGACACCCACCACAAGAAACAGACTTAAAAATACCCAGCCGCTGATGATCAGGGCTTTACGTTGACGATACGTCATGCTTGATTACAATTCCTGGAAGCGCAAAGATAGGAAAAAGAGGGAGGAATGGCAGGCAGAAGGTTTTTACAGACAAGCCAAAGACTGCGTAGCCCGAACAGCGGAATTACGTGTGACAAGGGGTGACCGCCACGGTTCCCTAAAAATCCAGGTGGCAGTTGGTCCAGCCGTTATCGAAGCGGGCACCAAACTGCCGGTAAAACCCGATAGCCGGTTCGTTCCAGTCCAGGACCTGCCACATCATGCCGGTGCAGCCGGTTTCCTGCGCGGCATCGATGGTGGCATCCAGCAGCAACTTGCCAATGCCGTAGCCCCGGAAAGCCTCCGTCACCACAATGTCTTCGAGGTAGAGCCGCTTGCCCTTCCAGGTCGAATACCGAAAGTAATACAAGGCCATACCCACTATTTTCTGGTTGTCGGAGTCTTCGGCAACCAGCATACCAAACAGTGGATTAGCCCCGAAACCGTCTTCGGCCATTTGCTCAACCGTGTTGGAAACCTGATCGGCGGCTTTTTCATAAACGGCCAGTTCGGTCACTAAAGCAAACACCTGCGCAATGTCGGTGCGGGTGCCAGGGCGGATAGAAATCATGGTTCAGGAATGTGTAATGGGTTAATAGTGAGCTAAATAAATCACGTTCTTCAGCGCTCCTCCGACCGCACAATCAGGCGCTGCCATTTTTCGAGGGCGGCCCGAAAATCGTCGGGCAGCGGCAACTCAAACTGAAGCCACTCGCGGGAGCGCGGGTGTACGAAACCCAGCGATTTAGCGTGCAGGGCCTGCCGGGGAATGAGCTTAAATGCGTTTTCGACGAACGTTTTGTAGGTGCCGTTTGGCATACCGCGCACGATGCGGTCACCGCCATACATGGCATCGTTGAACAGCGGGTGACCAATGTGTTTGAAATGGGCACGAATCTGATGGGTCCGTCCGGTCTCTAAATTGCACTGCATCAGCGACACGTAGCGCAGCGGCTCCAGCGTTTTGTAGTGCGTGACGGCCCATTTTCCTTTGGCTTCGTCGTCGTAGATAGCCTGCACTTTACGGTCTTTCAGGGCACGGCCAATATAACCAGTAATGGTGCCGTCGGCGGGTTCGGGAACGCCCCAAACGAGTGCATTGTAAGTTCGCTCGATGGTATGATCGAAAAACTGCCGCGCCAGGTGGGTCATGGCAAACTCGGTTTTGGCAATCACCATCAGCCCCGACGTGTCTTTGTCGATGCGGTGTACCAGCCCCGGTCTGGCTTCGCCGGGCCGCGTCCGGTCATTGCGACCCGTGGGCAGGTTCTGAAAGTGATAAACGAGGGCATTCAGCAGCGTGCCATCCCAGTTGCCGTGGGCGGGATGAACCACCATGCCGGGTGGTTTGTTGAGCACCAGTAGGTCGGCATCCTCAAAAACAATGTTGAGCGGAATGTTTTCGGGCCTGATGTCGGTGTCGCGGGGTGGGTGCGGCAGCGACACGGTAATCACATCCAAAGGCCTGATTTTATAGCTGGCTTTAGTGGGTTTATCGTTGACCTGCACCGACTCAGACTCGATACCGGCCTGGATTTTAGTGCGCGTGGCGTTTTGCAGCCGGTCCATCAGAAACCGGTCGATCCGCAGCGGGCTTTGCCCATTATCGACTACGATGCGGTGATGTTCGTATAATTCGTCGTCTTCTTCTAAAATTTCGTTGTGTTCGTCTTGCACAGATTACCCGGATTAACGCAGATTTGGACCGTCAATCAAGCCACGAAGATACGACATGCCCGACACAACGCAGCAATTTGCCCGCTCTGCCACGCCGTCGCCCCTACAGTTGCTGGATAATCCGTTTCCAGCGCCGGTTCCGATTCGTCTGTATCTGAAGCGCGACGATCTGCTGCACCCATTCGTGTCGGGCAACAAATGGCGCAAACTGATCCATAACTTCCTGGCGGCCCGTGAGCAGGGCCATCGCACAATACTGACTTTTGGCGGGGCCTATTCCAACCACCTCCACGCAACGGCCGCAGCCGGGCAGGCATTTGGTTTCGACACCATTGGCATCGTGCGGGGGGAGGAACTGCGCCACTTACCCCTGAATCCGACGCTGGCGTTTTGCCGGGCTTGTGGCATGACGCTGTATTTTGTGAGCCGTGTCACCTACCGGCAGGCCAGTGAGCCGACTTATCTGGCCCGCCTGTCTGCCCAATTCGGCCCGTGCTACGTGGTCCCCGAGGGCGGTACCAACGAACTGGCTATGCGGGGCACAGCGGAGATCATGCCCGAAATCAATGCGCAATTAGGCTACGCACCCGCCTTTGTCTGTTGTGCTGTGGGCACGGGCGGCACCGTGGCAGGCCTGGCCCGAACGGCCCCACCCGACACGACGGTGCTGGGCTTTCTGGCCCTGAAAGCTTCTGATGGCTTCGTATTGCCCGAACCAGCCCGGTGTCAACTTATAACGGCGTATCACTTCGGCGGTTACGGAAAAACCACACCCGAACTGCTCGACTTTATCCGGGCGTTTGAGCAAAAAACGGATGGGGATGGCAACCGGGTATTGCTGGAGCAGGTGTATACGGGTAAGCTGCTATATGGTATTTATGACCTCGCCCGGCGGGGTTATTTTCCGGAGCATGCCACCGTCGTGGCGGTGCATACGGGTGGGTTGCAGGGGCGGAGCAACGCGTTGTAGGACTATTTTTCGCTGGCAAGGCCAACAAACAAATCGCTGAAAGCGACCATGATACGCCCCCGGTAGGGATTGTTGCGCCCAACAATGAGCGAGCCGAAATAAACGACACCATCTTTATCGGTCAAACTGTCGCTCACCTGCATGTAATTGCTTTTATATCGTTCCAGCCAGCTGGTAAACTTGCGGTGCCGTGCATAGCCACGCCGGTCGGAGGTATCGCAGATGTAGACAACAACGCGGTGGTGCTGTTCAAAAAAGCGTCCGAAGATCAGCGCAATAGTTGAAGAGACCATCGAATCGGTTGGCGGTCGCTTGCCGGATGGATTATCGATGACAATGATGCTGATCTCAAAAACGAAGGGCTGCAGGTCGGGATCGTGCTCAAAAATATAGCCACTGGGTCTGAAACGCACTTCGTAGAGGACCTGATTGATTGTTCTGAAAACGTATGAGTTTGGTTCGTCGCTGTCGAACGCATAGCTAAACGATGGGCGTTCCTCGTTCTGCATTGCTTTGGTCGAGCCGTTTAATAAGTGCCTGCAATTCAGGATTATTCTGGTAGGCATCGATGGCTTTTTTTTCATCCGCCCGCTTGTCGGCGACCATCCGGCGGAGCAGAGCCAGGGCACGTTCGCGCTGTTCTTCCTGCTGATTGTTTTCTATCGTTGTCATAGCTTGTGTGAATGAACAAACGAAGGTAAAACCAATCGAGGATATAAAAAAGTGCCTCGTCGGGCCGTGTGATAGCCCTGAAGGAAAGGCATTAACAAACAGGCATATCTGACGTTGGCCGGCCACAAAAAGCGACCCTGCTGTGGTTGCGCATTGGTCTTTTTAGCCCGCAAACTCCTGCCACGAAATCAGCCCGATGGCGATTATGGCCAGGGCCAGACCCGTTTTGTTGACCCTTGAGAGTGACTCGCCGAAGAATAGCCCAGCCAGCAGTGCCGCCAGCAAAATAACGCCGATGTTGTAGAGCGGGTACACAAAAGCACCGTTGCCACCATAGGCCGACAGGGCCAGCAGCAGGGTATAAAAGCTCAGGAAATTGGGGATGCCCAGCGTAAGCGCGGCCACTAAGCTGCGGGGCTGAATTCTTT
>JAYVAP010000725.1:0-2773 GCA_043750915.1 Spirosoma sp.
CGCAATGATGTTCGATGCGTCGGCTGCTTCATTGAGTACTACCTCTGAGTGAGATGCGATAATTAATTGTGACTGTGTCTCGTTGGCAACCGTATTAATAAGTTGAAACACTTCACGTTGTCTGATTACTTCGAGGTGAGCATCTGGCTCGTCTAACAACAAAGTGGTGCCAGGGTGCGCATACATATAAGCCAATAATAAGAGCGTTTGTTGAAAGCCCCGACCACCAGAAGAAATATCGTATCGGATATTGTTTTCGGTGTACTCCAATTGAAGTCGGCCGGTGGCCTTAATAAAATCTGGCTCGTGTAATGTAGCTCCGAACATTGTTTTAATAGCCTCTTTCAAGTTTTTCCAGGCTTCATCAGCAGTACCGCTTGCTTGCATCCGACGTTCAGGATGCAGAATACTGTAGCAAATATTTCGAAGTACCTCGGCCGTACGCCCCTCACCTAATCGAAGATCAACGGCTCCCCTGGGTAAAAGAAATTCTTCGGTAGCCAGGCCGGACATGGGTTGCAGAAAACCAAAACGAACCCCTTTTTCCTGTTCATATAATTTGGTAAGCACTTCGATGCCGCTAATCACCCGACAAACGATTGATTCCGTATTGGCCCACGTGAATACTGCTTCGCATGACCAGCTGATGCCATCCGTTTCGCCTGATAACGCTACATTTAACCGAACGTGGTCAGTGGCTCCTTTATCGTTTTTTTTGGTCACTTGTCTATTCCGCCACAGAAACCGAGCATCCGCTATTGGGCTGTTCAATAAGTCTTTCCGGTTGATTGTTACCCACTCATTTTTCTTCAAGATACCCTTTTGCTGAGCCTCAATAAAATTAGTAACCCCAATCTCCCACAGGCACAATGCCTGAAAGATGGTTGATTTTCCGGCGTTATTTGGTCCGATCAAGACTACCGATTGAGACAGCGAAAATTCGACCCGTTCTAACTTCTTAAAGTTTTGTATAGTAACCTTCGTAATCATGATGGAGGTCAAGGATTAGTTTATAAGCCGTTGATTGACCGCCTAAATTACGACCTGTAGGTGAAATAAGCGGTATTGGTCTCGATAACAGCATTTACGCGTCTACTTTACCATCATCACCTACACCCCACGCTCGCATGCCTACCGTGGCAATCAGCACCATCGTAGCCGAACTCAGGGGCATCAGCACAGCGGCCACCACGGGCGAGAGGTGCCCCGTAGCGGCAAAAGACAGCCCAACAGCATTATATAGCAGCGACAGGCCGAAACTGAACCGGATGAGCCGCATGGCAAACCGGCTGTACTGCAAAAAATTGGCTAATTGCCGCAGCGAATCACCTTTCAGTATGGCATCGCTGGCGGGCGTGAACTGAAGCGTATTGTCGGTAATGGCAATACCTACGTCGGCCTGTTTCAGCGCACCGGCATCATTCAGGCCGTCGCCAAGCATCAACACATGGTGGCCGGCGGCCTGTAAGTTGCGGATGAACTGCAGCTTATCCGCCGGGCTTTGACTAAACCGCATGGCCGAGTCGGCAAACCTGGCCGGTCCGATGCTGGACTGTAAATCGGCACGGACTGCGTCGGTATCTCCCGACAGGATAAACAACTCTTTTTTCTGCCGAACCAGATCATTTAGCATCTCGGTCAATCCGGGACGCAGTGGCACCGCCAGCCGAAAACAGCCCCGATAGATGCCCTCAATGCTGATATGAACCGCCGACCCCATCGATACGTCCGCTCTCCCCACAAAAACCGCGCTGCCTGCTTTAACAAGTTGATTATCCATTAGTCCGACCAGTCCTTGTCCGGTCAATTCAGTAAAATTTCTGACCAGCATCCGGGGTGCGTTGACCAGGTGTTGTGCCAGCCGACGGCTGAGCGGGTGCGCCGACTGACTGACCAACGCCCGCACCATAGCCCGTTCGGAGGTGGTGAGGGGCGGAGTAAACAACTCGGTCACAGTGTTGGATTCGGGCTGTTCCGGCGCGCTGCTGGTCAGGGTGCCGGTTTTGTCGAACACCACCGTGTCGCAGCGGGTCAGCTGCTCAATCACATCAGCGTTTTTAAGAAACAAACCCTGCTTACTCAAAAGCCGCAGCCCGTGGCCGAGAGCGACCGGATACGACAGCGACAACACGCATGGACAGGCCACAATCAATATGGCCGTCATGGCATTGACCGCCGTAGCAGATTGCCCAACCCAGCCATACCAGTATAAGCCAATCAAGATAGAAAGGGTCAGCACAACGATGGTGAAGTATTTACCAACGGCATCGGCAAACGTGGCCACCCGGCTCGGTTGGCCGCTGCGGAAGGCATCGCTGTTCCAGAGCTGGGTCAGGTAACTCTGCGACACGTTGCGCACCAGCTCGAGGTCGATGACCCCGCCCATCTGCCGTCCGCCTGCGTAGAGCAAAGCACCCGGCTCTTTCGGTTCCGGCTCCGACTCGCCCGTCACGAACGAATAATCGAGTAGGCCCGCGCCCCGGTAAAGCAGCCCGTCGGCGGGAATCAGATCGCCGTGCCGGACCCGGATGCGGTCGCCTTTTTGCAGATCGGCTACGGCCACCGGTGCTTCTACATCGTTGGTCAGGCGTTGCACTGCCAGCGGGAAATACGATTTGTAATCGCGCTCGAATGACAGGAAATCGTAAGTACGCTGCTGAAACCATTTGCCGCAAAGCAGAAAGAAAATGAGACCCGCTACAGTGTCGTAATAACCCGCCCCACCCAGTACAAAGACTTCGTAGGTGCCCCGGCAATAGGCCACCAGAATACC
>JAYVAP010000726.1:0-6145 GCA_043750915.1 Spirosoma sp.
GGACCATCCAGAACGCGGGTATCGAAGTGACAACCATCCGCGATATTACCCCGATGCCGCACAACGGCTGTCGGCCCCCAAAACGTCGTCGGGTCTAACGCACCGACGGAGTCTATGAATAGGGACAGGCGACATTTGGTTGTGTCTGTCCGATGTTTCACTTTTATTCATTCAACCAACGAATGGCACGTTACATTGGCCCCAAGGCCAGAATATCGCGTAAGTTTGGTGAGCCTATTATGGGCCCCAGCAAAGCGCTCCAGAAAAAAAATTACGGACCGGGTATGCACGGTCGTGGCCGTAAGCGGAAACAGTCCGAATACGCGCTTCAATTGATTGAGAAGCAAAAAGTAAAGTATACCTACGGCATCCTGGAACGCCAGTTCCGGGCACTGTTCCACCGCGCTCAGGTGCGGGAAGGTATCACGGGCGAGAACATGTTGAAGCTGTGCGAAGCCCGGTTAGACAACACGGTTTATCGCTTAGGCATTGCCACCTCGCGCCGAGCTGCCCGTCAGCTGGTCGCCCACAAACACATCATTGTGGACGGTGAAGTAGTAAACATTCCGTCTTACTCACTTAAGCCGGGTCAGATCATCGGCGTTCGGGAGAAGTCGAAGTCACTGGAAGCCGTCACGTCGAGCCTGTCGGCCCGCAACACCAAGCGTTACAACTGGGTAGAGTGGGACAATCAGCAAATGGCGGGTAAGTTTATCAGTTACCCGGAGCGCGACCAGATTCCGGAGAATTTCAACGAGCAGGCCATCGTCGAATTATATTCGAAATAATCGGATCGGCAGAACCCTACCTGGGTTCTGCTTCCTTTAATATAAACGATTTACAGAACAGCCGTTTAATTTTTGGTCGGTGGGGTTGTTAATTAACCCGTTGCCGGATGAAACTGTACGCTGCTGTGCTGTAACCCTTGTTTCAGTCTTCACGCCAGGCAGAAAGCTGCCTTAAACGATTCGAAACGTATGTCAATATTAGCGTTCCAAATGCCCGATAAGGTCGTAGTCGAAAAAGCCGACGACTTTCACGGGGTGTTTGAATTTAAACCCCTCGAAAAAGGGTACGGTGTAACCATTGGTAACGCACTACGGCGCATTTTGCTGTCGTCGCTGGAAGGCTACACCATTACGAGTGTGAAGTTTCCGGGTGTGTTACACGAGTTTTCCTCCATTGAGGGCGTTGTTGAAGATGTGACTGAGATCATTCTGAACCTGAAAATGGTTCGTTTCAAGAAGATCAACGACATGGTCGACAATAAAATTACGGTTCATATCAAGAAGCAGTCCGTTCTGAAGGCGGGCGATATATCCAAGTTTTCGCCGTCGTTCGAGGTACTGAATCCCGACCTCGAATTGTGCCACATTGATGACACGCGGGAACTGGAGATGGAAATTTTTGTGGAAAAAGGTCGCGGATACGTCCCGGCCGATGAACCACGGGCCAACGAACTTCCATTCGGCCACATCCCCATCGATGCCATTTACACGCCGATCAAAAACGTTAAGTTCACCGTCGAAAATACGCGGGTTGAACAAAAAACGGACTATGAGCGGCTTTTGCTGGATATTGAAACGGACGGTTCCATTCATCCTGAAGAAGCACTGAAAGGCGCGGCTTATATTCTTATTCAACATTTCATGCTGTTTTCCGATCAGACGATGACGTTTGAAACGGCTAAACTGGAAGAGGAAAGTGTGGTTGATGAGGAAGTGATGCACATGCGCAAGTTACTCAAAACGTCGCTGGCCGATCTGGATCTATCCGTTCGGGCTTATAACTGTCTCAAATCAGCCGATTTGCGCACCTTAGGGGATCTGGTTCGGCTGGAGATTTCGGACATGATGAAGTTTCGCAACTTCGGCAAAAAGTCATTGACCGAACTGGAGCAGCTTGTGGCCGAGAAAAACCTGACGTTCGGTATGGACGTTATCAAATACAGATTAGACGAAGATTAAGCCAGTTTGTAGTTTGTGGTTGGTAGTGGTAACTACGAGCTGCAAACTGTGAACCACACACTTACAATAATGAGACACGGTAAAAAACATAACCACCTAAGCCGGACCCACTCACACCGCGCAGCGATGTTGCAGAATATGGCATCGTCGCTTATCCTGCACAAACGGGTGGAAACGACGGTTGCCAAGGCGAAAGCACTTCGCAAATTTGTGGAGCCTATCCTCACCCGCTCTAAGGAAGACACCTACCAGAACCGTCGGATAACGTTCATGTACCTGAACGATAAAGAGACGATGAAGGAATTGTTCGGCGTGGTGGCCGACAAAATTGCCGGTCGTCCCGGCGGCTACACGCGGATCATCAAGCTGGGTAACCGGCTGGGCGACAACGCCGAAACCTGCCTGATTGAACTGGTCGATTTCAACGAGGTGCTGCTGGCAGCCGCTGCTGAGAAAGCCGCTGCTACCACCAAAACCCGCCGGAGCCGCCGGAGTGGTGGAGCTAAAGCAACCGAGGCTGCAGTTGAGGCCCCAACGGCCGAAACAACAACGGTGGTCCCTGTTAGCTTGACGGAGACGGTGGCTGAAGAGGCACCCGTGGCCGAGACGGTAGCTGAACAAGCACCTGTGGCCGAGGTAGTGGCTGAAGAAGCTGCCACGGTGGCTGAGGCACCCGCTGCCGACGCGGTGGTTATCTCTACCGGAGACGATCTGACGAAGATTGAAGGGATTGGACCGAAAATTGCCGAATTGCTGAACAACGCTGGTATCACCACGTTTGCCCAACTCGCCGATGCCGACGATGCAGCGGTTCAGCAGGTGCTGACCGAGGCTGGCCCACGTTTCAACATACACGATGCCACGACCTGGAACGAACAGGCTGCGCTGGCCCGCGATGGTCAGTGGACCGAACTGACAGAAATGCAGGATCGTTTGAAAGGCGGTAAAGAATAACGGAGTGACTACATAGACACGTCATATAGAAAGGGGTTAGCCGAAACGGTTAGCCCTTTTTTTTAGATTTCACCAAAACGCAGCCATGAAACATACGCAGCAAACCGAAGCTTTGTTGGTCCTACAGGATGGTTCGGTATTCCGGGGCCTGGCACTCGGAAAAGTTGGGACAAGCGGGGGCGAAATCTGCTTCAACACCGGCATGACCGGTTATCAGGAAATATACACCGATCCGTCCTACTACGGACAGGTAATTATCAATACGGCACCCCACATTGGCAATTATGGGGTGCTGTTCGACACCGAACAGGAATCGAACGGGGTGAAAATTCGGGGAATGATCTGTAATTCGTTTTCCGATATTCACTCGCGCCACATTGCAAACGGCTCCTTGCAGGATTACCTCGCCCAGGCGGGCATTGTGGGCATTCATGGCATAGACACCCGGCAGCTGGTACGCTATATCCGCTCTAAAGGGGTAATGAACTGCATCATCTCGTCGGAAATACTCGATCCGGCGGTGCTGCTGACCCAGTTGGCGCAGGTACCCGACATGGACGGGCTGGAACTCTCCTCGGAAGTGAGTACGACTGATGCCTACGAAGCAGGCGACCCGGAAGCCCAACTGCGGGTGGCGGTGCTGGATTTGGGCGTTAAGCGCAGTATCCTGACCAATTTCAACGAGCGGGGGGTTTTTTGTAAGGTGTTCCCCGCCAAAACACCTTACGCCGACTTAGCGGCCTGGAAACCCAATGGCTACTTCATCGCCAATGGCCCCGGCGATCCGTCGGCTATGCCCTATGCCGTTGAAACGGTGAAGCAGGTGCTTGACGAAGAAAAGCCGTTGTTTGGCATCTGTCTGGGCCACCAGATTCTGTCGCTGGCAAGCGGAATCTCGACCTACAAAATGCACAACGGCCACCGGGGGTTGAACCACCCGGTCAAAAACCTCATCACGGGGCATTGCGAAGTTACCTCGCAGAATCACGGCTTTGCCGTGCGGGCCGAAGAGGTGATGGACCACCCCAACGTTGCGTTAACGCATATCAACCTGAACGATAAAACCATTGAGGGCATCCGTCGGACAGACAAACCGGCTTTCTCGGTGCAGTACCACCCCGAATCGTCGCCCGGCCCGCACGATTCGCGGTATCTGTTCGATCAGTTCGTGGACATGATGCGGGAGTGAACAACCACACGCCCGAAGCCTGTTCTTCGGGCGTGTGTTGTCACGTCTGGTTTCGCCAGAAAGCCCGGCTCCAGATTCGCCGGAACGACCATTGCCGCGTCCGCAGGGCCATGGGAAGGTAGGCGTGCGCCTGTTTCGGCGTTTGATGGTAGTAGAGGTCGTCGTCAGTCATAATCAACGATTCGTATGCGCCATCCGTTTTCACGGTCAGATCGGCGAAGGGCTGTTCGGACTGCCAGTTGGCGTGTTGAGTCGACAGCCGGTTTTTGAGTAACGAATGGGCAGGCAATCCGGCACTTGGCGGTAGCGTTGCCCGAAAATGTCCCTGCGATACGGCAAGGGCATATGTCAGGTAAGCTTTCAATAAGGCTGGTCCCTCGTTCACCGCGCCCTCCACCCGCAACTGGTCGGGCCGCAAACTTGTAACCACATAGACCCGTTCCCGCGCCCGCGTAACGGCCACGTTCAGGCGGTTGGCACCCCCGTTTGTGTTCAAACTGCCGAATTGCATGGCTATCCGTCCCCGCGCGTCGGGGGCGTAGCCAACCGAGAAAATAATAACGTCGCGCTCATCGCCCTGTACGTTCTCAATATTCTTCACAAAAAGCCCTTCCACGCCTTCAGGAGACATTTCAACGATCTCCCCGCTGGCGACTGGCCGGTTCTCCAGCATATCCTGAATCAGTTGCTGCTGCGGGTAGTTAAAGGTGACAATGCCCACCGACCGACCGGGTAAGTCGGTGGCGATCTGGCTGAGAAGCTGTAAAATGGCTTCAGCTTCGGTGGGGTTGGTGCTGTTTTGCCAGGTTCCGCCCACGTTCGCATACTGAATGGCGGGGCCGCCCGAATGACGATTGAGGTCGGCAAAGTAGGGGAGGAGAACGAGTTTGTTCTGATAAAAATGCTGATTGGAGAAGGCAATCAACGCGGGCGAACGGCTGCGGTAATGCTCCGTTAGCCATACCTGCGGCAAGTGTTGAGCCGCCAGTTCGAGCAGCGATTCAACCTCAAGTTCGGTGGGCGTTTCTTCGCCGGGTTCGGGTTCGTCTACCCGCGTTCGGTATAAATCGCTGGGACGGAGTTGCTGATTGTCGCCCGTGACAACGAGCTGTTTGCCCCGCGCCATAGCCGGTATGCCGTTCTCGGCAAAACACTGCGACGCTTCGTCAAAAATAACCAGGTCGAACAGATCGCTGCGCAGGGGAAACATCGCCGACACCGATTCGGGCGAAGCCAGCCAGCACGGGATGAGCCTGAACACCTCGTCGGCAAAGGCATCCAGCAACTTCCGAACGGGCCAGATGTGGCGCTTCTTTGTTGTCTGGTGCAGTAGGTCTCGATAGGTTACAGTGTTGTTTAATCGGTTGAAAATCAGGGTTTTGTAAGTTTTCTCGCGTAATTTAACCAACAGGATATCTCGGCTGAGGGTTTGTTTTCGTTCAACGCTCTGTTGAAGTGTCTCTTCGAGCTGCGCCATTTTGAGCGACGATACACTGCGCAGCGACGGGTGTTGTTGCTCAATATGATCGAGCCACGATAAGCGCAGGGCGTTCTGAAAGGTATCCCCCCAGGCGGTCGGCTCCACAGTGCTTAACCGTGCAATAACCATTCGTTCCGCATCGGAAAAACGGGCCATGAGCTGGTCCGCGTCGATGAGTAAGTCCACATCCTGCCGAAGCGCATCCCGCAGGGTTTGGGCATACCCGTCGTTCTGCCATACCTGGTCAAACTGGTCAGCAGTCAGATACGGCTGGCAGGTTGCCTGCCGGGTTTGCACCGTTGTGGCGGTGGTCAGCACCGTTGCAATAGCGGTTGTAAACTGTGAATGCGTGGCCAGTGCCATCGCGGGCAGATGGCGTAAGGGTGCAACGGCATTGATTCGTTCGAGCAGGCGTTGGGCACGGTTCATCAACCGTAAACCTTCTGCCGTGTTCGGAACGGCGAGGTCGGCCAGCAGCGGCCCAGCCCGCTGCCGAATCGTTTCTATCCGGATTTGCTTGTCAATTTTTGTGGTAAGGGTTTGTAAATCAGATTC
>JAYVAP010000727.1:0-4431 GCA_043750915.1 Spirosoma sp.
GTTGAGAGTAGGGTCGCAGAGAAGGCGTAGGATTGGCCTGCTGTCAGCGTGGTCGACACCGCCGATATCAATCCATAACTGTTTGTGGAGCAGCCTGAGTTCTGGCTCAGGGTGGTGGTGCCCAGCACGAAACCGTTCAGCCCGTCGCCCATTGAGCAGCCATTGGCATATTGCGGGCGGCAGGTAGATGTGGTAATACTAACAACTGAGCTTAGCCCGGCACTGATGGCGTTAGAGGGTCTTATGCGGTAGAAATAGGTTGTCAAAGCGGCTGTTTTCACGTCTGTAAAGGTAGCCACGCCGGGGGCTACTCCGCCAATGGCCACAAAGCCGCTGGCCGCCGACGTGGACCGTTCGATGAAGTAGCCCATTTCGTTGGTTGCGTTGTCCTGCCAAGTCAGCACCACACCGGCGTTGAGCAGCGCAGCCGCTAAGTTGCCGGGTGCCACTACCGCCGTGGCTGGGCAGCCGAGCGAATAGGCCGTGTGGGTCTCGCGCAGGGCCAGCCCGGCCTGCATTTTGTCATACTGGCCGGGGGTGAAATCATGGGTGCAGGGAAAATAATAGGACATGGTGTTGGTAATAGACGGCGTAAAGGCACTGCCCTGGGCATCCGTTGCCGTACCATTATAGACCGGGCAGCCGTTTTGCATCGCTATCGATGCGCCCGGCAGAAAATAAGGATCGGCGGGCGTGTCGCAAACCAGGTCGCCAGCGGTGATGCAGTTGGCCCCGGTGCCCCGCGTCACCAACTCTGTGCTGCCCGCGCTGGAGTTGCCGAATGTGTGCAATAAGCCAAAATTATGGCCCAGTTCGTGGGGCACTAACCGGTTGGCCAGGTCTACTTCGTCGTCCTGATTAAGAATGAACGAGCGCGTTGTAACGATAGAGTTGCCCGGAAAATAAGCGTATCCGCCCATGCCGGCCTGCGTAAACTTATTAACGTAATACTGATTAAGGGCATTGGGTGCGTCGCGGCTGTTGACAATCGACTCCTGCGAACTTGCAAACCCATTAAAGAGATTATCATCATCGATGTAATCGGGCGTGGTTCCGCAAAAATAAAACTGAATGCCCGTGTTATTGGTCAGGTAGTAGCTGTTGGTGATGGCAATGGCATTGTTCATTTTCGCCAGCGTCATGCCGCCGGTGCCATCAGTGCGCCGGAAAATATGGGGACGCAGCGGCACGTAAGTAATTACGGAGGGGTCAGCCTGAGTAGTTTGCTTCATGCGCAAGGCCAGTGCTGCCAGCTTACTGAGTTCCTGGGTCTGCGCGTTGGTGAGGTCGGGCGTGCCGCAGGCGGGTGGGTTTGAACGGGGTTTCTGCTGAGCCAGTGCCAGCGTCGATAGGGTAAGAAACAGGTAAATAGAAACTATTCTAATAAATAGAGGAATATTCATACAAACTACAAGTTTACTAAACAGTGGAATTGCTTGTAAATATAGCAATTAGAAACCGTATAATAAACTTATTGGTAACATCAATATATTGCTCGCCTTACCAGATCAATCGAGCGAAAAGTTGCCTTATAGCAGGGCATCAAACAAAATCTCGGCGGGGTGTTGGGCGGTGCGGCCCGTGCCGTCGTGAATCTGATGGCGGCAACTGGTGCCGGGGGCGGCAATGAGTACTTCTGCGGGTTGCTGCCGCACCGCCGGAAATAAAACCAGTTCACCAATTTTCATCGACACGTCATAATGCTCGGCCTCATAGCCAAACGAACCCGCCATGCCGCAGCAGCCTGATGGAATGAGCTGGACCGAATAGTTTTTGGGTAACGACAGGGCTTTTTTGCCCGGCACCAATGACGAAACAGCTTTTTGCTGGCAATGACCGTGGAGTTTGATAAGCCGTGTTTCGGTGGTGAACTGCTCCGGGCGGATGCGTTTGGCATCGGCCTCGCGGGCAAAAAACTCCTCAAATGTCAGCGCGTGCTGCGCAATCCGTTTGGCATCAGCCACCAGGTCCGCACTCACCAAGTCCGGATACTCATCCCGAAAGGTCAGAATGGCCGACGGTTCCAGGCCAACCAAAGGCGTTTCGGCGGAGATAAGCCCGCGCAAAGCCCGCACATTTCGGTCGGCGAGTTGTTTGGCCATTTTCAGCATGCCTTTCGAGAGGGCCGCGCGCCCGCTCTCGCCGTGGTCGGGCATCTGAACGTGGTAGCCCAGCCGCTCCAGCAACTGAATGGTCTTCTGACCCACCACCACGTCGTTATAATTGGTGAACTCATCGCAGAAAACATACACGCTTCCCGCCAACCCGCCCGCAGCCATCGCCTGCGGACGGAACCAGTGCCGGAGGGTTGTTTTGCCCAGCAGCGGCATGGTCCGGTCGGGGTGGAAACCAACCACCCGGTTGGCAATGCGACGGAGGGCAGGCGTACCCAGCACGGCGTTCCAGGCCCAGGGAACGTAGCTGGCAATGGCCGACAGCCGGGCGAAATTAGCAATCAGCCGCGACCGGATCGGAACGCCGTTGGCATCGTAATAGTGCTGCAAAAATTCGGCCTTGAGTTTGGCCACGTCAACATTGGACGGGCACTCATTTTTGCAGCCTTTGCACGACAGGCAGAGGTCATAGACGGCTTTGATTTCCTCGTTGTCGAAGCGGTTTTCTTTGGGCGAATGCGTTAGAAATTCGCGCAGGATATTGGCCCGCGCCCGCGTCGAGTCTTTTTCGTTGCGCGTCGCCATGTAGCTGGGACACATAGTGCCGCCCGACGCTTCGGTTTTGCGGCAGTCGCCCGAGCCGTTGCACTGCTCGGCATGCTGGAGCACGTTCTGATCGGCGTAGCGAAAATAGGTTTTGAAATCGGGTGTTTGCTGACCGGCTTCGTAGCGCAGAAACGTATCCATCGGGGGTGTTTCCACAATTTTGCCGGGGTTAAAAATACCGTTCGGATCCCAGGTGTGTTTCAGCTGCCGCATCAGCTCATAGTTATGCGTGCCCACCATCTGCGGAATAAACTCGCCCCGCAGCCGCCCGTCGCCATGCTCGCCCGACAGCGACCCATCGTATTTTTTTACCAACGTCGCAATCTCTTCGGCAATCATCCGGTACTGCTGGTGGCCTTCCTGGGTTTTGAGGTTGATGATGGGCCGCAGGTGCAGCTCGCCCGAACCCGCGTGGGCATAGTGAACCGAGGTCATGTTATGCTGCTGCAAAATGGCGTTGAACTCCCGGATATAGTCGGGCAGGTCGCGCACATCCACAGCTGTATCCTCGATGACGGCCACGGCTTTGGCATCGCCGGGCAGGTTGCCAAGCAAACCCAGACCGGCTTTGCGGAGGGTCCATATTTTTTTGGTATCATCGCCAAACAGCAGCGGGAAGTGGTAGCCCAGTTCGGCCTGGCGCATGTGGGCCTCCATGCGGGTTGCCAGTTCTTCAACCTCGGCGCGGGTCTCGCGCGAAAGGTCCACCACCAGGATAATGGGAAAGTGGCCGGTGTTGGTTTTTTGAACAAAAAAACTGTTGGCCCGCTGTTCGGCGTTTTCGTTGGCCCGTTCCAGAATAATGTCGTCGATCAGTTCAACGGCGTAGGGCTTATACTGAAGGGCCACCTGCGTTGCCCGGAGTGCCTCGTCGATGGACCGACAATGCACGCAAACCAGCCCGCTCACCGGGGGCGGCAGCGGCACAAGATTGAGTTTTATCTCGGTCAGAAAGCACAGCGTTCCCTCCGATCCGGCAATGAGTTTGGCCAGGTTAAACGGCTCACCACCGGGCATAAACGGGTCCATGTCGAGGAGCGCATCCAGCGCGTAACCCGTGTTGCGCCGTTCGACGGATTCTTTGGGGAAGTTACGCCGGATTTCTGCCTGATTGGCCGGATCCGACAAGGTTTCCTTTATGTTTTCGTATACCGCATCCCAGCATCCCCCGTCTCTTGAATCACCTGAAGCAATGGGCAGTTGTGCCAAAGGTCCAAACTCCACCTCATTGCCATCGGCCAGCAACGCCTTCACCGAAATCGTATGTCGGCGGGTGTCGCCATAAACGATGGAGTTTGAGCCGCAGGAATTGTTGCCCACCATGCCGCCAATCATGGCGCGGTTGGCCGTGGATGTTTCCGGCCCGAAAAACAGACCGTGGGGCCGCAGGGCCTGATTCAGCTCATCGCGGATCACGCCCGGCTGCACCCGAACCCACCGCTCAACGGGATTGATTTCTAAAATTTTTGTGAAGTGTTTCGACACATCTACCACAATACCGTTGCCCACCACCTGCCCGGCCAGCGAGGTGCCGGCCGTACGCGGAATAAGCGAGGTGTGGTAACGGGTGGCAAAATCGATCAGTTTCCTGAGGTCATCCACCGTTTTAGGCACGGCCACGGCGGCTGGCATCTCGCGGTAGGCCGATGCATCCGTAGCGTAGAGGGTTCGCTGAGTGGTGTCGGTGAAGAGGTCGCCGGCCAACTGACTG
>JAYVAP010000728.1:0-7937 GCA_043750915.1 Spirosoma sp.
CAACGCTGCGGCCTTAGGCTACCAGGGCGATATGTATACAGAGTCGTCCATGGCCGTTCAGAAAAACGCGCTGGTGGTGGTGCAGAACCGCTATTCATACATGCCGTTTATCAATCGCTACCGATCCATGGGTGAACCCACCAGCCGTAGCTACCCGCTGCTGTCGCAGCAGCAACCCGCCAATACGGTCAATGAAAGCCAGGGTACCATGATCTACTACCGGCCCGAAGCCAGCCAGCTTATCACCCTCGATACGTTGGGTCGCACCCTGCAAACGTTGGCATTGGAGGGGCTGGCGGGCAAACGGCTCATGACTATATCGCAGGTAATGGGTGAGAATCCCGCTAACCTGCTGGCCGGGGACCAGCTGACCCAACACGTGGGTACCGACTGGCTCTTTGGCCCCGCCGAAAACAAAGCCAAAAACCCCGAAATGGTCCTGCTCCGCACCGACGCTCAGGGTAAATTAGTGTTCCGCCACGCCTTCACGGTGAGCCACGAGGACTTTGTGCTGGCTCAGGTGGACATTATCAGCAATGACACTGATGCCTTAGTCAACATCACGATGGGTAAAGGTATTCTTAAGTACGCCATCATCTATACCCGCATCAGTGCCGGGGGCGTTGCCTGGCAGCGGCTGTGGGACCGCAAAGACCCTGCCCAGATCGTGCGTGTGAACGGGGGCAGCATTGGCTTCAGAGCCTTCAACAATATGCAGCGGCTCGTTTCGCTGCCGGGGGGCGAGTTGCTGCTGGTCAGCTACGATTCTTTTGCGTCGCCCACGCAGGGCATGACGGTCCTGAAGGGCTATGGCGCCCTGCAGTTGTCTGCCCAGGGCGATATGATGCGTTACTATAGCCTGCGTGCCCACATACCCGAAGGGCTTAGCATTCATGTGCCGACATTGCAGGTGCTGAGCCAGCCCGATGGCCGGGTGATGCTATGGATCAACGAAGCCCGCAATGCCCAGGCCGCTCAGTTCAACCGTTTTTCGCTGCTCGACCTCGAATTGCAGGAAGGGGCTTTGCCCGAGGGCAGCCGGGTTATGGAGGGTCAGGCGAGCGTTTTGCTCGATGCCACAACCGTTGGGCTGATGGCGCGTCCTGTGCCAACCAAAGGAGGGGGATTGCTGGGGGGGTTGGGCCGGCTGGCCGAACGGACAGAAGGGGTCCGCAAAAAATTTGGTCTCAGCGGCTTGTCTGAAGAAGAAGTCAAACCGCAGGCGCAGATAGAAGGCAACCCGTTTAACGCGGCTCCCGTGCTATACTGGATAGATACAAAAGCAGGTACGGCCTTAGTACGCGACTTTGGCCGGGTAGGCGGCTATTCGTTGCCGGGTCAGCCGTTTATGGTTTTCAACCGCACCCGCAACGAAGTCTACGTACCCCTGCGCACACCCCTGCAGGCAACCGGCCCACAGTCTACCCGGTATCCGCAGGCAGTTTACCTGAAAGTAGCCCGCCTGAACTGGTAAGTTTATCTTTTTATAAAAAAACGCCTGCCCGTATGTTCTGTTTCTCCATTAGTTGCCGGCCCCGCCGGGTGTTTGGTGTCGGGTTGCTGCTGGCGATCCTGACCATAACGCGGTCAATGGGCGAGATACCGCCCCCGGCAAAGCGGCCGGTCGGCACCGTTAGCACAACGGCTGTCGGCGGCTCGGCCATGCCCGTGCCGCCGGCTCATCTGGCGGTTAGTCAGCGTATGGAGAGCGATTTGGACGCGGCCCTTTTGCCGCTCAACCAACGGCTCGACACCCGCTCGGTGATTGTGCCCGACGCCATGACCAACCTCCCGGTAACGGTGAGCGAACAGGCCGCCGATGAGCGCGGCACGGCACGCAGGTTGATGAGCTATCTGGATCAGAACCCCGAACGAACAAAGGCACTGGTCGAACTACGTTTCGAGGATCTGATGGTTTTGCCCATTGGCCTGACCCAGACCATCGGCGACGGTTCTAAACTCACGGTCGGTATTCTGGAAGCGCAGTTTTTTAAAGATCACGCCGAGCTGACCGTTTTTGTCAGGATGCAAACGACCTTAGACAATCCGCAGCCAGGCGAGAAAGGGCGGGACCTGTTCTTTGGTGTCGATAAACTGCGCTTCACCAAGGAAGGGGGCCTGTCGGGCGAGTCGTTCCGGGCCATCTTACTGGGCGACTATGTGCTGCCAATGCACAACTGGACGGTTATTCTCCGGGGAGGCATGGGCAGGGCCGACCGCGACTATGCGGGCAGCAAGACCTTTGTGGAGGTGGCCTGTAACAGCTTCAAATCGGCCAGTTTAGCCGCCCAGATTGTCTTTCCCCGTTCGGTGCTGGTGCCCTTCAACGAAACGACCCGGACACCGGTAGCCGCGCCCGCACGGGTCGCCATCGACTTTGCGGTGGAAACGACCGAAGGCTTTCGCAATATTCTGGTGGGCATCAACGCATCGCAGGCCTTTGCGGTGGCGGGTTTCGAGCGATTTGGTTTTAAACTCAAGAACCTGATCATTGACCTGAGCGATACCAAAAACGGAATGATGGTGTTTCCGCCTACCTATGAGGGAGATCGTGATGAGCGATGGCGGGGGTTGTTCTTACAGGAATTTACGGTGCTGCTGCCTACCGAGTTTCAACGGTCCGACGGGAGCAAAATTAGTTTGGGGGGGCGGAGTGTGCTTATCGACCGCAGCGGATTTTCCGGTGTCGTTTCCTATGCCAACGAGACCAACCCCGAGCTGTGCGATGCTTCGCGCTGGAAGCTGACGTTGAAATCGTTCGATCTGGAGTTTGTGCAAAACACCCCGACGCGTGGCCGGTTTGCGGGCGGCATTGAAACGCCCCTCACATCGGCTCCCTTTAGCTACACGGCTATTATCGACCCCACCACCGGCCTCTATGCCGTTGGCGTACGGGCCGAAGGCGACGTGCCGATTAAGTGCTGGCGGGCCAACGGGAAAATATATGCCGGTTCGCAGGTGGAACTGGTCGTTAAGGACGGTCGCTTTTTGCCCTCTGCCCGGCTCAGTGGTGAGCTGACGATTGGCACACGGGTGGCAACGACGGTTCAGGAAGGTGACCCGGTTGATACGGAAAACGGAACGGCCAGTTTCAAGCAGATTCAGTTCACGGACTTATTTCTGCAAACCGTCCGCCCGTATGTAACCCTGGGCGATTTCCGGTACAGCGATAAGGGAACCAATACGCTGGCTGGCTTTCCGGTCGCTATTGTCAAGTTGCAGAAGAGTGCCGAGACCCCTGCCGATGGCAATTCGCTCTGGATCGACTTTGGCTTTCGGGTGTCGCTGGCCGAAGACCGCTTTGCCGGGTCCTCCAACCTGATTATTAAGTCGGCCTACGATGAAGATACGGGTAAACTTCGGTTCAGGGGTATTGCCGTGCGCTCCATCTACGTGCGGGGGAGCACGACGGCCGTTGATCTGGAAGGATCGCTGGAAATCTATGACCTGCCGGATGTAAAAGGCTTTAGAGGTTCGCTGACGGTGGCAATTAAGAAACCCTTTGTGGTAGGTGTTGTTGCCAACGCCACTTTTGGCTACCAGAAAATCGAACGTTTCCGATACGGATATGTAGATATCTACGCCAGCAAAGGTGACGTGAAAGCCGTTGGTCAAAGTGCGCCCACTAAAGCGGGTGTGCCGGGCATTCCGATCGGGTTTGGTAACCTGTACATCAACGGTCTGGGACTGGGTCTTTATTTTAATATGAAGCCTCAGTTTCTTTCATCGCCCGTTGCTTCGGCGGGTTGCTTTGCACCCGCCGGGGGTGTGTTTGCTTATTGCCCCAACCGGCAGATTCCCTTTGGCTTTAAAGCGATGGTGGGGCTGGTAAACGGGGGTGAGAGTTTCCAGGGACGTTTTGCGCTGGAATTTGCCCTGGACCGGCAATACGGCCTGAACAGCATTGCCCTGTCGGGCAACGGGGTATTTGGTCAGAAACCCGAAAACCCCAAAAATCCACCTTCAGGGGACGGTGACCGGGCATATGCCCGGGAGGCCCTGGGAAAGAATCTAACGGGTCAGAGTGACGACCAGCTGGCCAACATCAGGGAAGCGCATACGCAGCAGGAAACCCAGGAACAGGCCCGGCAAAAAAACATACGGCAATACGGGAGTGTGAGTGGCGTGGCCCGGGAGGGCGATATTGCTTTTGCGGCTGGTTTCCTCTACAGTATGCCGGAGCGGATGCTTCATGCCGAAGCAGAAATTTATATCAATAGGGGGAAACTTGTGGGTATAGGTCCGGGCGGGCTGGCTGCCCGGGGCGTGTTGCATTTCGATCCGGGTAAGTTTTACATTCATCTGGGCTATCCATTGCCTTTCAACAGGCGGATGGGCATTCGGTACGGTGATAATGTCGTGCTGTCGGCTTATCTGATGGCCGGGGCAGGTGTACCTAAATTTCCACCACCACCACCGGCTGTTGTGAGTTATTTTCCCAGTCTGAGAAGTGGTTTATCTAACAACTCAGCCGCCGTATCGAGTCGAATCGGTGAGGGTACTGCCTTTGCCTTAGGAGCCTCTACCGACATTAACATCAATGTCGATGGCTGGTTAGGTTATGTATACGGACGGGCTATTGCCGGGGCCGACTTACTCATTACGAATGGAAGTGGCTGCAAACCTGGAAAATGGTGGGGTCAGGGACAGCTATACGGGATTATTGAGGGCAGGGGGGGGGTATATATTTTTGGCCGCCGAAAAAACCTGTTCTCAGGTACGGCGGGGCTATACCTTTATGCGAATGCGTTTAACCCAACCGGTTTCTCCGGAGAACTGTGTGTTAGTATAAGCCGTCGAAAGAAACTTTGTTTCGATGTCAATATCGGCGATATCTGTCGCAATTAAGGCCCGGAAAACCACCCATCGCTATGAAATACGTATATTGGCTTTTAGTCTGTTTGTTTAGTAGTACAGTGGCACTGGCTCAGGGACAGCCGGGTATCGATCTGCTCAATCGTGTGCAGTCCAATCGTATTTTACTCCGCTGGATACCGAGTACACCCGAAGCCTGGCAAGCAGCCAATCAGGCGGGGTATACGGTAGTACGAACTACGCTTACATCGGCCAGTGCCACGCCATCGCCCACAAAAACGGTAACGGTAAGCGGTATCAGGGCGACGGATCGATTTTTTTGGCAGCCTTATTTAAATGCCGACAGCCTGCAATATGCTACCATTTATTACCTGACGATTAATGATGCTGCCAATTTTCAGCGGCCACCAGCCAGTGTAACGGACAGCCTGGACGGTCGGGCAACGGTTACCCCTCAATTTAAACTGGACGAACGCTATGTATATGTGACCATGGCGGCCAACACCAAATTCGCAGCGGCCGTGAAAGCGGGGCTTGGTTATATTGATACGGATGCCCAACCGGGAGAAACCTACCGGTATACGGTATCGACCGGGGCAACCGTCGTGGAGAATGGTATCACTCAGTCGGTAGCCAGTGCCAGTGTCGTGCTGGGGTTGTCAAATTATGCGCCCCTGCCCAAGCCTGCTCTGATCCAACCTGTTCAGCAAAAGAAACGGCAAATTACCCTCGCCTGGGATAGTGAGATACAACGGCTCATCTACGGCAGTTACGATATTGAGCGGGCCACGAACCTGACGGGTAACTTTAATCGACTGAACGAAGAGCCGTATGTTCAACTGGCCGACTCCAGCCAGTATTTATATTATGCCGATTCGCTACCCAATAAAACGCGCATTTATCGATACCGGATCATTGGCCGGAGTTATTTCGACGAGGCTCAAATCTCCGATCCCGTTGCGGTTACCATTGTTCAGGAACTACAGAGCCTGCCCGGTATCAATGCTGTACAGCGCACCAATGGAGCCTACACCATCAACTGGCGATATCCGACGGATGGCATCAACACCCGGCTTGACACATTAATCAGTCAGTTCGTTATCAGCGTCTCTACCCAGGATACCACGGGCTATCGGAGGGCAGGAAGCCCAACAACTTATGCAACCCTGACGACTTCGTTACCCGCCAATGTGGTTGCTTCTTTAGTGGATACCACCAAAAGTCATTATTTTCGGGTATCTGCCATCGGGATTTCCGGGGATACACTGCATTCACTGCCGTACCTGATTGTACCGACAGACGTGCTGCCGCCGGCTGCTCCACAGGGCGTACTGGTTAGCGACCTGAGTGCCAGCCTGACAAACACGAATCAGCACCTGATTCGGGTAGAGTGGCGACCTAATGCGGAAACTGACCTGCTGGGCTACCGCGTGTTTCGCCAGATTGGCAATGAAATCGAAAAAATAGAAGTGTCGGGAGGTATACGTCCTCAATTGTTTCTGGTCGATACCTTAAGTCGTAATGTTGGCTTACCCCAGGTTACCTATTTCGTTTGGGCTTTTGATCAGAATTACCATCAATCGCTTCAGGCAGGTGTGGGCCGTTTTCGGCAACCTGACCTGACGGCTCCTATGCCTCCCTTGTTAACGGGTTACTCGGCGGCTTATCCGGGCGTTGTTTTACAATGGGAACTAAGTCCTTCCGGTCGGATGGAATCTATTCGCCATGAGTTGCTGCGCAAAGAATTGAATGGGGCGGGTAGCTGGCAAATTGTCTGGTCGGGGGCAGCAGGTGATACAACTAAGCAATACATTGATCCGGGCGTTGTCACCGGCACTACCTACGTATATAGTATGGTGGCCCGTGACGAAGCCAACAATGTCTCCTGTTACCAACGTTCGCCTGCTACCCCGGCAGACTGCTATCAGCTTTTGGTGGTTAAGCCATTATCCACGGCAGCACAAACTACGTCCATAACCTCGTTTACGGCTCAGTATGACACCCTGTCGAATCAGGTACAACTGGGTTGGCAATCCAACCAGTCAGGTATCCAAACGTATGAGATATACAAAGCCCGAACTACCTTTAAACCGACGGCCTGGCTAACAGTCGACGGCACGACCTTTACGGCAAGCGATGCCGCGATTGATTCGGGTTTAACCTATACGTATCAGCTACGAGCCGTATTCGCCAATGGTACAAATTCTCCCTGGCTACCCGCTACGGTCACGATTCGTCGGGAAAGGAACCCGGTAGTCAACCAGCCCCCCCGCCCTGGCCCGCCCCTGCCTACTCAGTATGCCGTGGTTGGCTATCCATTCTCGTATACGCTTTCCAACACGGCGTTTACAGATCCGGATGGCCAATTGGTCAGCGTTCTGTTAACGGGCCGTATGCCTACCGGCTTGGTGGCGCAGGGCAGAGAATTGGTAGGTGTACCGACCCAGCCCGGTAGTTACACGGTCAACATAGTGGCTACCGATGATCGGAATGGCATCGCTCAAAATGCGCTTATTATCATAGTAGAGCCAGCACTGACGGCTCCGACCGTCTACGGAGCAGGAACAGTTTGTGCCGGGCAGTCGGCGTCGCTCTCGGCTGCCAACTGCCCAGGAAACGTACGCTGGTCGACTGGTGCAACCGGCATTCAACTCGTGGTGACACCGGCCCAGACAACAACCTATACGGCAAGTTGCCAGACAACCCGGCAGACGAGCGGTCAATCGATTCCTTTTGTTGTCACGGTCATTGCTCCGCTCTCCGCGCCCGTGCTCCCTAACCAGACGATTTGCTTAGATGGCAGTGCTACACTGGCACCTGCCAACTGTGCGGGTCTAATTCAATGGTCAGTTGGTCATGCCGCCCTTCAGTTGACTGTTTCGCCGGTGGTAACAACGGTTTATTCGGCAACGTGTGTGGTGGCGGGATGTGCCAGCCCAGCCGGCAGCGTGACCGTAACCGTCAAAAATCCGCCGAATCTGGCTATTACCGGCAACCTATTTTTGTGCCCGGGCCAGACTACTGCACTAACTGCGCAGGCACCCGGTGCTACGGCTTACCGCTGGTCGACTGGCTCGACAGCCGCCACGCTAACAGCAACCGTCAGTAGTGTATATGCCGTT
>JAYVAP010000729.1:0-3776 GCA_043750915.1 Spirosoma sp.
CAGAAAGACGGCTCCTACAAAACAACGGTCGAACTACCGGTGGGCAGCGAATACCAGTACCGCTACATTCTGGATGGTACGACCTGGGCCAACGATTGGGCCGCCGATAAATACGTAGCAAGCGGCATATCGTCCGACGAAAATTCAGTTGTGGTTCTGTAAAGAAAAGTGCTTCTGAACCGTTTGTAAAAAAGTAATTCCGGCAGCTCACAAGGTTTGCCGGAATTACTTTTTTTTCGTGGCTGCAAGTCAAGTGTTACGACTACACCGAAAAACTGTCGGACTCGACGTAGGCTTTGATCAGGGCCATCTCACCCTCTTTGCCGGCCAGCGAATTACCGTGTTCCATCCCGAAAATAAACGTGCGTTTGTCGGCTTTGGCTTTCTGGTAAATGTGTTTAAAAATATTTTTATAGTTTATTTCGCCCGTTGTCGGCTCCTTGCGTCCGGGGTTGTCGCCAATTTGAAAATACGCAATTTCGTCCCATGCCCAGTCGATGTGGGGGATAATATGGCCTTCGTTGCGCTGCATGTGGTAAATGTCGAACAGAATTTTGCAGGAAGGGTTGTTTACGGCCCGGCAGAGGGCGTAGGTCTGATCGGAGGTGCGCATGAACAGGTCGGGCGTATCGCTTAGGGGTTCGAGCACCATGACAATGCCGTGGGGGGCGAGCAGGTCGGCACCCCGGCGCAACACGTCGATCACGTGGCCGGTTTGAATACCGATGGGCAGGTTGCGCTCATAAAAACCCGGCACCACCGTTGTGAGTTTGCCACCACACCGCTTGGCAGTGTCGATGGCTTTTTTGCAGGTATCCACAAAATTGCTCACAAACTCCGGTTTACCGGTGGTGAATGAGGTTTTCCAGTTGTTGCCGGTCTCGAATACAAACACGCCCATTTTCATGCCGAGTCGGGCCATTTCGTTGCCCATTTTTTCCTGTAGCGCGGGCTCACGGTCCATCATTCCATTGTCTTCCAGAGCGGTAAAACCCATGTCGGCCATGAACTTGAGCTGGTCTATGGGGTCCTTGCCCGCGCTGTTCTCAAACATACCGATGTGCGGAGCATAGGCAAGTTTGAAGTTGTTTTTGGCCAGGAAGTTTGGCTGCGCATGCCATTGCTCGGCAATAACGTTTCCCGACAGGGCTGCTCCAGCTGCGCCGAAGGATGATTTGACAAAACTACGTCGTTGCATAAAAGGGTTTATGGGTTGGTGGAAATGGGAATTAGCAGGCAGAAAAAGACTGGTTTGTTTGGGATTTTCTTTTCGGCTGCCCGTGTGCTTTGCGGCTTATTTTTTCGTTAAACTGGCCAGATATGCCACCAGATCGACCAGCTCCTGGGTGCTCATAGCCTCCTGCATACCCGATGGCATCATGGACGAATCCATTTTCTTCATCGACTTCACATCGGCCATTTTGTAGTTTTGTACCACACCACCGGGGAATTTAAGTTGCAGGTCGGTTTCGGTTTTGCTGGCTACCACGCCCGCCATTGTACTGCCATCTTTAAACTTTATCTCCCAGCCTTCGTAGCCAAAGCTGATGCCTGCATCGGGGTGCAAAATGGCAAGATATTGCCCTTCCGGGGGTAATTTAGACCCAATTTCGGAGAGTTTCGGTCCAAAATCGGCACCTTCGCCGTTAACCTGATGACAAACCGAGCAGTTCGTTTTAAACACATTAACCCCTTTGGCAACATCGCCGGTCATGGCCAGCAGCTCGGTCAGGGCGGGCAGCTTTTTGCTGGTAGCCGTGGCCGCACCGTCCAGATAACTGGCGGCATCCTGGCGGATTTTCTTACGCCAGGCTCCACTAACACCCTGCACCGCAGTTGCTTTATAGTCGCCTTTGATGTCGCCAGATTGAAGCAACGCCACCACCATATCTTCGCCATCCTGGCTGCCGCCCAGCGAGCGGGTGGCTTCGCGCCGGAGAGCCACGGGCCGTTTTTCGTCGAGTGCTACTGTTTTCAGCACCGAAAGCGATGGCTGGCTGCCCACCCGCGCCAGAGCAGTCAGCATTCGCGATGCCGACTCGGTATCGGTCAAACCAGTCCCGGCAAACTGACCATTGATGGCTTCCCATACCATTGATTCTCCTTTCTGGGTCAGTAGCAGGCGGGCGGCATCCTGGCCCACACCATCGTTATATTTTTGAATGGCCAGCTGTCGCAGCCGGGCATTTTCGGAAACGGGTTCGTAGCGGGCTACCAGCTCAATATATTCCTTCGTTCCATACACGTCATTCATGAGTTGGGTAAGTGTTTTGGCGGCCACGGACGAGGTTTTCACAAAGCCGGGATCGAGGTGGCGCAGGGCCAGCTTAGTTACCTCGGTAGAGCCGCTGTTGGCCTGTAGAATAGCCAGCAGCGCGTTCGACTTCTCGGTGGCACCGGGGTTGAAATCAAACGCCCGGAAATAACGCAGCCGCTGACTTAGGTCAACGCCTGCATCGCCCGCCAGCTTAGCCAGCATCGGCACGGATTCTTTGGTGCGGGCCCGCCACACAATGTCGCGGCTGCCAGCGGTGGCCAGGGGGTCCTGCTGTTTCGCGAAAGCGGCATAATAGCTATCCCAGTTGCCATCGGCGCCAATGCCCAGTGCTTCCAGATACCAGCGGTCCTGGCCATTGTGGCGCGCGGCCAGCTGTGCCCACAGGCCTGGTGCATCGGGCGAGGTGCTCCGGCGCAGGGCAATGGCGCACTCCCGGCGCACCTGCGCATCGGGGTCATTAACGAGCTTTTTGACAGCTGCCACCGCCGATGGACCACCCCACTGGCGGGCTGCTCGTAGGGCCGTAATGCGCAGGTCAGGATTGGCATCGGCCAGGGCCTGCGCAATGTAGGCCTGTCCTTTTTGGTCAGGCAGTTTGCTCAGCAGCCATAGGGCACGGGCTTTCTGGCGGGGGTCGGTTGTGGTTTTGGCGAATTTGGCGAGTGGTTTTTCGGCCTTCGTTCCCAGGTCATGCAGTTTCTGCCAGGCGGCATACCGAATCGACATGTTGGGGCTTTGCAGCGCGATGATGGCTCCGTCCATAGTGGACACCTCAACGGTTGGCATTGTATAGGGCGCGTTGGCGGGGGCCACCCGATAGATGCGGCCTTTGTTCTGGTCGCCTGCCTGGTGGCCGCCCACGCCGGGGTCATACCAGTCGGCAACAATGAGCGAACCATCTGGTGCCACGCACACATCGGCGGGCCGGAACCATTGATCGCGGGTGCCTTCGAGAACATTCACGATGGTGGCGTTGTAGCCTGCGCCCACTTTCTGAACCGGGTAGGAGCGCACCACATTTGGCCCGGCATCGCAGTGAATCATCTGGCCCTGAAACTGTTGCGGCAGGAGTTTGCCTTCATAAACAATCATACCCGTGGGCGATCCGGCTCCGGTCTGGAGCAGGTTGGGCACACTGCCGGGGTCGTTGAGGTGCCAGTGTCGCTGGGGAATTTCGGCTTCGAGGTTGGTGCGGTTGGCCTGCCAGCCCGCGCCGGTCAGCTCGTCGGTGTAGCCGTAGTTACCGTATTCCATCACGTAGCTGATCCGAACGCCCTTATTGCCGTCGTCATCGTTGTCGCTTTGCCACATCGTGCCGTAAGAATCAATGGCGACCTCGTAGTTATTGCGGAAATTCTGGCCCAGCACTTCCACGTTTTTGCCATCGGGGTCACAGCGGAATACCATTCCCTGCCGGAAGTTTTCCCTGTTAATGGTTTTGCCGGTGGCAATGTCTGTTACGGGCTGCCCGTTTTTGTCTAACAACTGGTCACCTGCG
>JAYVAP010000730.1:0-2287 GCA_043750915.1 Spirosoma sp.
GAACCTTGTCGCGTCAGGGGTGTTATGTACGCAATGGATTAAACAAACCTGACCGATTAACCGTATGTGGATTAAAACAGGGACAATGGCACTGCTCGCCGGGGCACTCATGGTGGGTAGCTGTATCAAGCAAACCGATCCGGTTCAGTGCGATCCGGCACCCGTTACCATCAAAGCCCCTCAGGCCGAGGTGACGGCACTGAAACAGTACATCGATACCAGCGGCATTAAACCCGCCCCCACCCTCGACGACCGTGGTTTTTACTACGTCATTCAGAAACCCGGCTCGGGTGCCAAACCCACTGTATGCTCCACCGTAACGGTTAACTATGAGGGCACACTCACCAACAAGAAAACCTTCGACAAAGGAAATGGGGTTACGTTTCCTTTGGGCAACCTTATTCTGGGCTGGCAGGAAGGTATCCCGCTGATTGCTCCGGGTGGCAGCATAACGCTTTATCTGCCGCCCAGCCTGGCCTATGGCTCAAGGTCTCCGAGCAGCAGTATTCCGGCAAATTCTTTCCTTATTTTCAAGATCGACCTGATTCAGGTAACCAACTAAACCGCCCGGCGACCCGTTTTGCTGGCATAAAAGCCGCAATACAACGCAATAGTTTTGCGGGGTGTTGCGGCTTATTCTTTGCTCTCCGGATACGTTTTTTTGTGATTGGCCAGCAACAGGGCGTACTGGGGCGGGGTCAGCATGGATTTGTAGTGGTGTAGCTTATCGGTCTCAACGGCAACAGCCAGCACGCGCAGTTTTTTTCCGTTCAGCCCCGACGGTTTCATTTTTTTGACACCCTCATTGTACGCTACGGTAGCCTGCGAAATAATTTGCCGGGCTTTGGGCAGCTGGGCATCGGTCAGCGTAAGCCGCTTTTTATCGGCTTTCAGCACCGAATTGATAATCATGCCCACGGTTACGCCGTTGTTGAGAAACACGAATTTCTCTTTCTCAGCTACACTGCAGTTTGCGCCCGTGGCAATTTTCGGCTGGGCAAATGACCCGGTCGAAAGGACCATAAAGAGCAGAAAGACTGTAATCAGATTTTTTTTCACGGATGTGTTTTTAAGAATACTAATTGGTCAGATCAACGAAATATAGCCGTATTTCTTCATGATTCCAGCAGAAGTTAGTTTGCCCTCGCTGGGCAGCCAGCGAAATCGTAACAATCTCTTCATAACTCACACTGTTAAGGTAATACTGGCGTAACAGGCGAAACGGAATTTTGCGTTTTGTTTCTAATGACTACCAAAACAGGTAATGAAAAAATCTTATCTACCCCATGCCGTGTGCCTTGCCACGGCATTTTCCCTGCTGACCAGCGCGTGTCTGGACCACCGGTTAAATTCAGCACCGGGTATGCCGGCGGTTGTCGATGCCACGAATCCCGGTACTTTTCTGCCCGCCGTACTGATGAACGTGAACGGCGTTCAGGTATTCAACGGGGGCTTTGGCTCGGCCATTGTTGCCGACCCCAGCGATCCCGGTGCTTTTTTTATGCTCACCGACCGGGGGCCAAATATTGATGGCGTACCGGCAAATTCCAAAGTTTTCTCGAAGCCTGATTTCGCCCCTCAGATTGGCAAATTTCGGGTAAAAGACGGATTGATGACGCTGGAAAAGGTGATCGAACTCCGCAACAGTGCCGGTGGTAAACTCAACGGATTGCCCAACCCGGCCAATCAGGGTGGCTCGGGCGAAACAGCATTCGATGTAAACGGTAACGTGCTGACACCCAGTGCCGACGGTCTGGATTCGGAAGGTTTAGCCGTGGCACCGGACGGAACATTCTGGGTGAGCGATGAATATGGCCCGCACATAGTTCATTTCGATGCTACCGGCCGGACCATCGAACGCATCAACCCATTTGGCAGCGGCACGGGCGGGCGTACCATTCCGCTGGTTTTTGCCAAACGTCGGCCCAATCGCGGCATGGAAGGGCTAACGATTACGCCCGATGGCAAAACGCTGGTGGGCATTATGCAGTGGCCCCTTTTCAACCCCACCCAGGCCGCTATTTCAGGCTCTTTAGTCACGCGCATCCTGACCTTCGACATTGCTACGGGTGCTACCAAACAATTTGTTTACCTCATAGAAAGATCCAACCTACAGGCCAACAGCGAAATTGCCGCCATCACCAACACAACTTTTCTGGTTCTCGAGCGCGATGGCGAATACGGTACGGATGCCAATAAAAATACCTTGTTTAAGCGGGTCTATAAAATCGACATCACTGGTGCCACCGACATTTCGGACCCTGCCAATGGAGCCAACGGAAAGCGC
>JAYVAP010000731.1:0-2200 GCA_043750915.1 Spirosoma sp.
GCTATATCGGCGCAACCGCACGATGTAACTGAGCATAACAGATCCAACCGTTGGGAAAATGCCCGTCAGAAACGTAATGGACAGCGTCCAGAGCCAGCCTGCCAGCGATTGGTATCGATCAAACAGGCCGTTCATGTAAAGCCCGTTGCCAACTGCAATAGCCAGAATCAACACGAGCACCCGAATAATTTCACGGCCAACGGTCCAGCGGGCATCCGAGAAAAAACGCGGAAACAAAGTGGGTAATGCGAACCAGTTAACCAGCAAAACGACCAACGTAATCGCTCCGAAGCCCAGTATTTTCCAGAATTTAGCCCCGGTTTGCCAGTCATCGATACCAAAGGGCTGGAAAATCAGGAGAAACAGTCCTACAAACAGGCCAATGCCAAACGACTTCAGCAGCTGCCGGTGTGCCGATTCTTCTGTTGGATAAGGTTGACCGAGTAGCCCGAACATAATCAGAACAGCCGCCAGGTCGAAATCTGATCGACAAAGTTGGGCAGCACCGGCGGGTACACCACAATCATAAACAAAATGCCGAACAGCGCACCGTAGAAGTGTGCATCGTGGTTCACGTTGCCCTGCCCGCGCCGGGATTCGTAGTACGAATAGGCCAGATACAGCGCACCGAAAATGAAACCGGGAATGCCGATGGGAATGAAATAAAAGTAGATTTTCGTGAGTGGATAAAATAGGATGGCCGCAAACACAATGGACGATACGCCCCCCGATGCGCCCAGCGAGTTGTAGCCGGGGTCGTGGCGGTGCTTAAGAAAACTCGGAATGTCGGACAGCAGAATACCAATCAAATAAAAACCAACTAAATAAAGCGGCCCGCTGGCGCCGAAAAGCGACCCGAAAATCTGCTCGATCATGCCGCCGAAAAAGTACAGGCTCAGCATGTTGAAAAACAAATGCCCCCAGTCGGCGTGCAAAAACCCGGAAGTTAGCAACCGGTAATACTGGCCCCGACTGGCCACCTGATAGGGATTCATGATCCAGCGGTCCATCAGAGACGCGTTGTTCCAGGCTAATAAACTAATACCGACGGTGATGATAATGATAATCAGCGTGACGCTCATGGGTGCAAACAGTGGACGATGTGAAGGCGATGGCCTGACCAGTAAACGGGGCAAAGATACGTGCCGGGACACCACAAACGATGGCAACGCGCAACGCACGGGCAGGATATGCCGCCAGAAAGAGCCGGGATAGAGTATATTTTTCTGCCCACTGCCTTTTAAACAAGCGGCAATTGCGCAGCCGCCGTGTTTTCGATGCCAATTAACCAGAAAACTGAGTACAACCCACTGATTTTTCTATTTCTGCCGATACTAACCAAGATACCTGTCGGCAAGAGCCGAATGCTGGCCCCTCTGTCATTTCCTTAACATCACAATACTCGTCCACCGTACCGATTTCACCGTACACTGTTTATGAACGTGTTGATTCTTTTGCAGGCCACCCCGGCACCACCCGCTGACTGGGTTTTGTTTTTCGGTCATTTTCACCCGCTTGTCGTTCACCTGCCCATCGGTTTTTTGCTGATTGCCGGTTTGCTGGAGGTGGGTCGGCGGATGGGCAAAATTGGTGTTGATGAGTCGACCATCACGAGCATCCTGTTCTGGTCGGCGGTGAGTGCCACTGTTGCCTGCGTTTTTGGCTACCTATTGTCGCTGGGCGGGGGCTACGATGAAGAAACGCTCAGCGACCACATGTGGCAGGGCATTGGCGTAGCCGCGTTTGCCTGGATTGCGTGGGCCGTTAAGTCTGACTGGCTCGGCGACCGGATTCCGTTTGGTGCGGCCTTGTACCTGCCCGCGCTGGGCGTGTCGCTGGTGTTGCTGGCCCTGGCCGGGCACCACGGCGGTTCGCTCACCCACGGCTCCGACTACCTGACCCAGTACACGCCCGAACCGCTCCGGACGCTGGCCGGTATACCACCCAGAAAAACAGACGTAGCCATCAAACCCATTACCGATGTTAATCAGGCCTTAGTGTTTGAGCAGATCGTGAACCCAATTTTGCAAAGCCGGTGCGTGCAGTGCCACAACGCCGAAAAATCGAAAGGTGGCCTGCGCTACGACACCGCCGAGATGCTCAAAAAAGGGGGCGAAGACGGTGCCGTTTTTGTGGCCGGCAAAGGACTGGAAAGTTCGATGGTGAAGCGGTGTCTGCTCCCCGAAGACGATGAGCACCA
>JAYVAP010000732.1:0-2277 GCA_043750915.1 Spirosoma sp.
GTCGGTCAGTTCGGCAGGGCTGAAGAGGGCGGCAAAATCAGCCCCGGCATAGTCGGCGTGGGCAGGAAATTTCTTTTTGATAGCGGGATATTGAATGGCCAGCATATCGCGGCTCAGGTAGGGCACTTCGCGCCCACCGAGCCAATGGGTCATCAGGGATTCGATGGTGCCATTGCCATCGAAATCTTTGGCATACATACCCAGCGGTGCTTTTAACCGGGTGTTCAGCCCTACGTTACCGCCTATGTAGTCGATGTCGCCATCGTGGTCGAAATCGCCGGCGGCCAAGCTGCTCCACCACCCCGCCGAGGTGGTCAGGGCGGGCTGAACCACGGCTTCAAACGCCCGGCCCTGCCGGTTCTGAAACAGCGTCAGCGGCATCCATTCGCCCGCCACCAGCAAATCGGGAAACTGGTCGTTGTTGGCATCGGCCCAAACAGCCGCCGTCACTAAGCCGATGTGCTTCAGCGACGGGCATACCTGGTCGATAACATGCTCAAAGTGGCCCTTTCCATCGTTTTGCAGGAGAAAACTTTCGGCGGGCAGCGGATACTGGCCTGGCAGCACGCGCCCGCCTACAAACAGGTCCAGATCGCCATCGCGGTCATAATCGGCCGTGGCCACGCTGAATCCGCTGGCATATTCGACCGGAATGGCGGTTTTGTTGCGGGTAAAGTTTCCCCGTGCGTCGTTCAGGTAAAGCCGGTCCTGGTAAGCGGCTGTGAGCGGATTATATTCGTTGCCCCCGCTCACCACGTACAAATCGAGGTCTTTGTCGCCGTCAGCATCGAAAAATACGGCACCGGTATCCTCAAAACCCGGGTCGGGCATGGGGCGGGTGGTAAAGGTGCCAGCAGTCGTTTGCAGAAAAAGCTGCCCGGCAATTTTGGCGGCTCCGCCCACAAAAAAATCGTCGCGTCCGTCGCCGTTCACGTCGCCAACGGCAATGCACGGTCCCTGTCGCGAAAACCGGTGTGGCAGCAGCGGCTCCACATTGAACTCTTCAATATCGTTTTCTACCGGTGTAAAGTCCAGTTTATGCGTCGTGGTGACATCGGCAAAAAGGGGTGCGTCTGTTTGCTTACTGGCGGGCCAGCGCAGGGTATTGAGCGGCATTGTGGCCTGCTTTTCGCGTAGTGTAAGCAGTTGATTTGTGCGCACGCCCCGCAGCCGCTGAAACCGGCCCGACGGCCACAGCACATCCACGGTGTCGGCCTGCGGATGGGTGCCCATGCCCACGTGTACCACATCTTCCTGCGACGATTGAAACCCGCGCTGCAGGCGATGCTCCACAAACTGTGCCTGACCACCAGCCACCACCCGAATTTTAGCCCCCACCCCCTGCCCATCCAGCCGAAGGCGCAGCGAGCGGTTTTTGCTGAACTGTTCCGAGCGATTTTCCAGCACCGAAGCCGGTGCATTCACGTTGTTGGTGACCAAATCGAGGTCGCCGTCCTGGTCCAGATCGGCATAGACAGCTCCGTTCGAGCAGCCACGCCGGGCCAGGCCCCAGGCCACACTTTTGTCGGCAAAAGTCAGGTCATGTTTGTTCTGGAAAGCCACATCCGGTTTATCGACGGGCGGTAGTTCATCTACTTTTTCGAGCAGCAACGCCAGCACCGTGGCAGGTGTGGCGTTGGCGGACTTAGCGAGTTCTTCGGCCCGGTAGGCCACAAAATCGTTGCTGGTAATGTCGTGCGGAATGCCGTTGGTGATGTAGAGGTCTTTCCAGCCGTCGTTGTCCAGATCGACAAACAAGGGCGACCAGCTCCAGTCGGTCTGGTTTACGCCCGCCAGCTGCCCGATTTCGCGGAACGACGGCGGGCCGGGCAGGGGGCCATTGTTGAGTTGCAGCACATTGCGCGAATACTGGGGCAGATACCCGACCTGGAGCGAGCGCGTAAATATATCGTTCGACGATCCCTGATTCATCAGTTTCTGCCGGTAGTGATCTTCGGGCATCATGTCGGCCACAAAAATATCGGGCCAGCCGTCATTGTTATAATCAGCCACGTCGGACCCCATCGAGAACCGCGACGTGTGGCCCACGGCCTGCTTCAGGCTTTCGGTGAAGGTGCCGTTGTGGTTGTTAAGGTACAGCAGGTCATCGAAAATAAAGTCGTTGGCCACGTAGATATCCGGCCATCCGTCGTTGTTCACGTCGGCCACCGACGCGCTCAGCCCGTAGCCTTCCAGCAAAATACCGGCGGCTCTGGTTACGTTGGTAAAATGCCCGCCGTCGTTGCGGTATAACTGGTCGTTGCTGGGCGATGAGCC
>JAYVAP010000733.1:0-5427 GCA_043750915.1 Spirosoma sp.
GCCGTTAATGTTCCCAAGCGCATGGCCGAGTTTGAGGCCCTCGTAGCCCGCACCCACGCCCACGGCCTGCGGGTAATTATCGACTTTGTGCCCAACCACGTGGCCCGCCAGTACCAGTCCGATGCCCGGCCTGCCGGTGTTGTGGACCTCGGCGAGAACGACGACAAAGCGGTAAACTTCTCCCCGAATAACAATTTTTATTACCTGCCGGGCGAAGCATTTGTGGCACCGCCCGTGCCCGTCGGGGATTCTCCTCACCGACCAGAACGGGCGGTGCTACACGAGTTTCCCGCCAAAGTTACCGGGTCCGGCTCCCTCACCGCATCGCCCGACGGCAGCGACTGGTATGAAACCGTGAAGATTAACTACGGCCTGAATGTGTTTGACGGCCGTACTTATTTTGAGCCAGTGCCGGCCACGTGGCACCAAATGCTCGATATTCTCCTGTTCTGGTCCGACAAGGGCATCGATGGGTTCCGGTGCGACATGGCCCAGCTGGTGCCGGTTGAGTTTTGGCGGTGGGCCATTGGCCGGGTGAAACAGCGGTATCCAAAACTGATTTTCATTGCCGAGATTTACGAACCGGGCCTCTACCGGTCCTATATTTTTGAAGGCGGCTTCGACTACCTGTACGACAAAGTGGGGCTGTACGATGCCGTTCGGCGGCTGATGGAGGGCTACGGCTCCTGCTACGACATTACGCGGGTGTGGCAGCGCGAGTCCGGCGATTTTGCCCAGCACATGCTCCGGTTTCTGGAAACCCACGACGAGCAGCGCATTGCTTCCCGGTTTTTTGCCGGCGACCCCTGGGCGGCTATCCCGGCCATGACCCTGGCGGCAACCCTGCATACCGGCCCATTTCTGCTCTATTTCGGACAGGAAATTGGCACCCGCGCCGAGGTCGCCGAAGGTTTCAGTGGCGACGACGGGCGCACCACCATTTTCGATTACTGGGGCCTGCCCGACTGGCAGAACTGGGTCAACAAGGGCCGGTTCGACGGGGCCACCCTAACCGATGACCAGCGGAATCTGCGGGGGTTTTATCAGCAGCTTAACCACCTCGTCAACGGTTCCGATGCCATTCAGAGCGGGTATTTCTATGACCTTCAGTATGCCAATGACGCAGACCAGCATGCGGGCTACAACGCCCATCAGGTATTCAGTTACCTGCGCCACACCGACCGCCAGAAATTGTTGATTATCTGCAACTTCTCGAAAAGCGAATCCTGCGAAACCACTGTCCACATTCCCCGGCAGGCTTTTGATTCGATGCGCTTAGACCCCGCCCGGACCTACCAGTTTACCGACATTTTTCTGACCGATACGCAGGTCGAAGCCGTTGGCAAACAGGGTGTTCCCGTATCGATACCGCCCCGCAGTGTTCGGGTGCTGGAAATTAAACAGTTGCTTTAACGATTCTTTCATATGGCAAAACGCGCTACTTCACTTTTTCTGCTCTTACTGCCACTAACGGCCCTGGCGCAGGCTCCGGTCTCCTCCACCGACTTGCTGCAGATGAGCATTTGGGGAGGCAGAACCCCCGCCGAAACGGCCGTTAGTGTGGGCAAACAGTTTCTGGGGAAACCCTACGTTTCGCACACCCTCGACACCGCCCCCGCCGAGCAACTGGTTGTTAGTGTGGGCGAGTTCGATTGCACGACCTACGTAGAAACTGTGCTGGCCCTCTCGCTGGCCTGGCACGATACCACGCCCAAAAGTAACCGGTCTCAGTTTGAGCAGGCGTTTCGGGCGTACCTGACCAAACTACGCTACCGCAATGGCAAAATTGACGGCTACGCCAGCCGCCTGCATTATTTCTCAGACTGGCTCCGCGATAACGAACGCAAAGGCCTGCTGACAGACATAACGGGCGAACTGCCGGGCAGCATGTCTGTGGCGAAACCGGTTTCATACATGACCACCGCCACCTACCGATATCCGCCCCTGAGCGATCCCGCCACGCTGAAACAGCTGCGCCTGGCCGAAGCCTCCCTGAGCCAGCAGTCATTTGCGTTTATGCCCAAAAAGAATATCCGGCTCGCCGAAAGTCAGCTGCGGCCGGGCGATATTGTGATGCTGACAGCCACCCGCCCAGGTTTGGATATGAAACACGTTGGCCTGGCCGTTCGGCAACCCAACGGGCGCATTCACCTCATGCACGCATCCTCCGACCAGGGTGAAGTCGTTATCACGCGCTATCCGCTGGTCGATTATGTGCTGTTCCACAAATCGTTGTCGGGCATCCGGGTGGCGCGGCTGCGGGGCAGTGGCGTGCTGACGGCGGAGAAGTGAAAACACAAAGTTGTTTTATTGAGCGGCCAGCCGGGCGTTCTGGAGTGCGGCAATTCGCCAAACGTCTTTTTCCCGCTTCAGCAGGTGCGTGTAAAGAATCGTTTTGGTTTTGGCAGCATTGGTCGCCCTGCCCTGCACAATAATCACGTTATCATCAATGGCTGCGGCCCGGTCGATGGCTGGCTGCATGGACTCGCCGATGGCCGTGAGCCGGTCGTTGCCCTTTAGCAGCGTTCCCGATTCGGTGAAAAAGACGGTTTTGTCGGCCAACAATGCGCCCATTGCTGCGGTATCCCGTTTGGCGGTTGCGCGGGCCCAGGCTCCCTCGGTAGCGCGGGCAATGGAGTCGATGGCGGCTTGTGCCAGAGAATCGTCTTTTGGGGGTTTGTTGCCCCGCACCAGCGTTTTTCCCGCGTTGGCCAGCTTACCAAAAACGGGCAGGTCGGCGGCAATGCCCCCGGCAAATACCACAACAATCAGGGCCGGCAGGATCAGTTCGCGCCGGATACCACCCGTTCGGCGGTCTTTGCCATACGCCCGGAGCGACGACCAGTTATTGACGATGTGGAACACAGCCGCTGCCACAAACATGCTGCCGAACCAGGCATGAACATGCTCAACGGCGTGGCTGCCCTGCGCAAAATAAATGAGCAGACCCGTTGCCGATAAAACCAGGAAAACGAGTGCCACCGACAGGCTGACGAGATTTTTAGATTTCACAGTATCGTAAGTTTTTGCCGTAAGTTTCAGGCGTATAGGGTAGCCGTCATGGAAACGGCACCAGCCACAAAGATACAGACCCGGCAGGTTTCTGAAACCCACGCGGCTATGGAGGACGACTATTAACGTGGCCGACCACCGCCCCCACCGGCCGGAGCTGCCTGCTGGGGCTGGCTGTCGCTGCCTCCGCCCTCGCCACCCTTCACATCGTCGTTGCTAATGGATTTCCGGCGTTTCTGGGGTGCATCGAAACTCATTTTGCCAATTTTATAGCTGAACGTCAGTCGAATACCCGCGTTGTATAAACTGGTTGCGGTCCGTTGGTTCAGGATGGGCGAATTCAGTTCGGAGGTCATCACAAAGGGGTGGTTGAAAAAATTCTCGGCGGCCAGGCCAATGCTGCCTTTCTTCTGGTTGAACTCTTTTCTGATGCCGACATTATAGAAATACATGCTGCTCTGATAGCCCTGCAACTGCACCTGTTTGCCGCGCATGCCACCAAAAACCTGCGCACCCCAGCCGTTTTTAAGCGTCAGGCTGCTCATCACCCGGCCCGATACGACCCAGCCCGCATTGGCAGCCGTGTAGTTGGAATTTGGATTGCTGTTGGTCAGGCTGACATGAAAAATGTCGATGCCCCCACTAATTTGCCATTTGGAAAACAGCGTACCATTGCCAAACAGGTTCAGGCCATACGCATCCTGCCGCCCCACATTCTGAAAGTTGGTTTCGATAACCGATTGATAAACCGGGTCGAGGGCGGTGCCCAGTAGCTGCGTTGTGGTGTCCCGAACGGCGGTGATTTCGTTGGCTGTGCGCCGGGCAAACAACGACGCGTTCAAATACACGCCTTTGACATTGGTGCTGGTGCTGAACTCGATATTGTCGGTCAGTTCGGGCGATAGGTAGGGATTGCCCCGCGTAACGTTGGTGGGGTTGGCAGTAACCCGGTTTGGGTTCAGAAACTGAATGCCCGGCCGCTGAAGCCGGCGGTTATAGGCCAGTTTGATGATGCGCCCGCCACCTAAGCTTTTCGAGATGTTAAAGCTTGGCACGAGGTTGCCATAGTCCGGTATCGACCTTGGCACGCTCGCGCCGGTCTGCTCGGCCGACGCGTTGCTGAACCGGGCATTCACAAACGTGTATTCATACCGCAAACCAGCTTTGATTGTATACTTAGCCTTGGTGGTCAGTGTATAAGACAGATAGGACGCAGCAATATTCTGGTCGTAGAAGAGCGTGTTGGACGGCCGCGTGTTGTCGTTCACAAAAGGCCCGTCGGCACCGTCGGCCCGGAAGTAGGCAAACGTGCTGTTCACCTGCCGGAAAATACCCTTCGCACCAAATTCCAGCAACTGATTGGTTTTCAGGGGTGTCTGGTAATCGGCCTGTATTGTCGATTCCTGGTTATAGCTTGGGTTGTCGTTGCGCTGGCGCGATGTAATGGTCTCAAAATCAGTCCCGCTCAGAATGTCGGCCACAAAATTGTTCGTGCGGTTGTTGCGGCTATACAGTGCCAGAACGCTCAGTTCCTGCTGCGGTTTATAGGTCCGGGTATACGTTATGTTGGCATCCACCGTGCCCGACAGGTCTTTGGTTTTCACGTTCCGGTCGTTGTAGGTCGGAAAAAAATTGTTCGGTAAAAGCGTCTGTGTCAACAGGTTATTCTGGCTGGTCACGTTGTTGCGGGCACCGTAGCGCAGGCTGGCCGTGAGCGACGTTTTTTTGTCGATGTCGTAGTCCCAGCCCAGCTGATAGTTGCCAAACAGCCGCTCATTAAGGGTGCTGGCCGACTGGCGCGTTTGCACCAGACCAGCGGGCGAGGCTGTGGTTTGGTTGTTGGTAAAAGCGCCCCGGACGTTGTATTCGGCCCGGCCAAAGCCACTGAGCGAGAAACCCATTTTGCCGGTGCGATAGCTGCCGTTCAGGCCGAGGTTGCTGCCCCGGTTGCCCGCGCTCCCGTTCACATCGAGCGTAGCACCTTGCAGGGTGGTTTTTTTGGTGATGATGTTAATGATTCCCGCCGAGCCTTCGGCATCATACTTGGCTGATGGCGCAGTGATTACTTCCACCGTTTTAATCATGTCGGCCGGAATCTGTTTGAGCGCATCGGCCACGCTGCTGGCCATAATGGTACTCGGCTTGTTGTTAATGAGCACCCGCACGTTGCTGCTGCCGCGCAGGCTCACATTACCGTCCAGATCGACCGACAGCATGGGTACCTTGCGCAGAATATCGCCCGCATCGCCCCCTTTTGCCGTAATGTCTTTCTCGGCGTTATAAACGAGCCGGTCCACTTTTTCTTCGATCATGGCCGATTGTCCCACCACGTTTACTTCGCTGAGGGTTCTCACATCGGCGGTCATTTTCACCGTGCCGAGGTCCAGCACGGTGCCACGCGCCACCGTAAGCAGA
>JAYVAP010000734.1:0-7514 GCA_043750915.1 Spirosoma sp.
CCATTCCCATCTCTAATAAAAAGACGGCAAGAAAACCTTTGAAGATATCGGTTGTAAATGGTTTTATTCCTTCGGCTTGTTTAGTATCAGCAATTAGTCCAATTACTAAACTTCCTAAAATCATCAGCACACTTCCATTGGTAAACGAATGCTGAATAACCGATTTTAAGCTTACTTCTCCTGTTCTTTCCTTATCAAATTTCATCATTAATATAACACCTACAATAATTGCGGGAGATTCCATCAGTGCCATAACCGCAACCATGTGTCCGCCAAAAGTTATTTTTTGTGCTTCTAAAAATGAGGCAGCCGCTACAAAAGTCACTGCACTTACCGAGCCATAAGCAGCAGCCACTGCCCCTGAATCGCTTATGCTTAATTTTCTTTTCAATATAAAAAAAGTGTAAACCGGAATTAGTGATGCTAAAGCCGTTCCGAATAAAAGTGAATTCACAATTTCATTCGTAAAGCCGCTATGGGCTAACTCTTGTCCGCCTTTAAAACCAATAGAAAATAAAAGGTAAAGAGCAATAAATTTACTGGAGGATTCAGGAATCTCCAAATCGCTTTTAACAAGTGTAGCAATGATTCCTAACACAAAAAAAAGCAATGTTGGGTTAGTAAGATTTGAAATAAGAACATGAAAATCCATACTTTTTTGCTTGCAAACTTTTTGAATATAAGTTTTTAATTCTTTTACCAAATTTTCAAGTCCTAAGTCACCGGTTTTTAAATTTACCCTGCCGCCACAAACTATTCGTATGGTTTTTTTCTATAATCGCTCTCAAAAAACTTTCTTCGTCTTTAAAATAAGATGTTCACGAGTAGTCGCAGTTTAATAATTTGACTAAATCCGTATGATTTTGTCATCGTTCAGGTTTTCACGTAAATGATTTCGTCAGCCCCAAACTGTCTTTATGCATATGTCGGTGATTTGAAAATCATTAATTATTGTTTAATTGACTATCAGCAGCTTGTGGCTAAAGAATATGCACTAAGTTGTTAACCTTTCGGGAAATTAGCGTGGTATATAATCATTCATGATGCAAGCATAATTTGTCGTTTTTGAGTTTGAAAAACTACGATATTACCTCATCGCAAGTACCGCAAACCCTGCCGTTAAAATACCCAGTTCCGGTAAGGTAGATTCCAGCGGAGGGCAAAAGTGGCCACCTGATTCGTGTAGGTGTCGGCGCGCGCCTGGCTGTCCTGATGGCGGTAAAGATAACGCCCTTCCAGGAAGATGTTGTGCCGAATCATGTAGGATGCTCGCACGTCTGCGTAAGTGACCACGTTTTTGCGCCCCTGCCCAATGAAGTTTCCTTCGTTGCGCACGCGGGTGCGGTAATCGAGCAGAATGTTTCCGCCATAGTTCAGGCCGGGCGGGTCGGTGCCGAAGGTCATAAGGCCAAACGTGCCGTTTACGGACCATTGTTTTCGCTGAAAGCGCGCAATACCCAGCATTTCCACAAAATTGGCCCCCAGCGGATGCGCCAGCGGCTGGCTGTAGTTGGCGTAGTTGGTTTGACCCGCGCTCACCGTTGCCGACTGCTCGTGGGCATAGGTGTAAGGACGAGCCAGGTTCATCTCGGCCTGCAAATCGAGGTTCGGCACGCCAAACGCATCAATATATTTGGCCCCCACCTGTAGGGCAAATTTGTTGGTCCAGCTGCCTTTCCCGGAGGTTATATTTTTCAGCACAAATTCGTCGAGCATGAATTGGCTGTATACTAAAAAGTGCGACAGAAAATTACCCTTGAAATCCAAACCAATTACGGCGTTGTCGGCACTGCCCCGGCTCGACTCCACGTATCGATACAGAATGACGGGGTTGAGGTAGCTCAGATCAAGGCGGTCGCGGCTGAATATTTCGGCTTCAAACACGCCGAAGTTCAGGTGATCCCCCACGTTTACGCTCAGGTGGTGCATGGCCGCAAACTTGGGCGGAATCAGCGCATCGTTCGGCACCAGCGGGGACTGGGTGTTCTGCAATTGCATGAACAGGTTGGTATACTGAATCCGGCGGCCCAGCTTCGTTGAAAATTTCATGAACAGGGCCGACGGGCTGTTGTCGGACAGCAACAGCGACCGGAAACCGTTGCCAAAAAAGTTGTGATCGTGGCCAAACTGGACGTTGATAATTTTTAGGGCATTGAACGTGATGTAGCCCCGTGCCGACAAAAAGTCCGAGCCTTTCTCCCGAAAAGGTTTAATAAATGTTTCGCCCGGCGATGAGCCTTCCCGACCCCCGGAGCGGCTGTAGGTGCGTCCGTATTCCTGAATATATTCGGGGTATACAGCCTGATTGTCGGAAAAAAACGAGTAAAATCCGAGCCTTCGGCCAATGGTGCCGCGAACTTCCAGGCCCCGCGTGTTCACAAACAGTGTTTGCCCTCCGCCCGGAGCCGCATCGGTTTGGCGGGCCACATTGTTGAGACCCGCCCCCACATAAACAACCGGGTTGACGTGCAGATCGAATTCCGGGGTGCGCAGGCTGTAGAAGTCGGCCTTTTTTTGGTAGAAAACTTTCAGCAGCGGCCGGTCACTATCGCCGGGGCCGGGCAGCGGGCGCAGGTGCCGCGTGAAGGGATCGGAACGCAGCGAGTCGGCCGTGGATGTTATCCATTCCCAACTGTCGTTGCGCAGGTAATCGTAGTTGAAATAATCCGTGTCGGAGAAATCCCGGTTGGTGCTGACGGCTAAGCTATCGGTCAACTCAATAATACCCTGCCGGTTATAGGGCTTTACACTGCTGTGAAACCCTTCCGCCCATCGGTTCCGGCGAATCTCCAGCCGGTCGATGAGGTGATAATAGTCGTTGTTAAGGGGTACAAATGGACTTTGCGCCTGGGCGGTAAGCAAAGTAAGCAGCAAGCAGAAAAGAGAAATAAGGTTACGCATTGACTTTACCGGCCAATTGGCTTTAGTGAAGTAAGGACAGCTATGGTTCAGTTTTGGGGTATTAGCCGGTTAAATTAGGGAATCGGTTTGGATATCCACCAACCAGGTCGCTAATTTAGGGGTTCATAAACGCCCATACTTATGTTTGTGTTTGCCCGGCAACCCTCTTTGGCCAATCAGTACATTGCCGAACTCCGCGATGTGGCTACTCAGCAGGACCGACTGCGGTTCCGCCGGAACCTCGAACGGCTTGGCGAGCTGATGGCCTACGAAATTTCCCGCACGCTGCCTTACCAGAACGTGGCGGTGCAAACGCTGCTCGGCACGGCGCAAACGCAAGTGCTTCGCCAACAGCCGGTTCTGGCCACTATTCTGCGGGCGGGGCTGCCGTTCCACCAGGGATTTCTGAACTATTTCGACCGGGCCGAAAACGCGTTTGCCGGTGCCTACCGGGGTTATGCACCGGGAGATGAGGACGCGTTCGAGATCGAAATGGACTACATCGTTAGCCCGGACCTGAGCGGCAAAACGCTTATCCTCTGCGATCCGATGCTGGCCACGGGCCGTTCGCTCGAAAAAGTGTATCATGCCCTGTTGCGCTACGGTATTCCTGCGCAAACCCACATTGCTGCGGTGCTGGCCAGCCCCGAAGGTATCAGCCATCTGCAGGCCCAACTTCCGCAGTGCCACCTGTGGTTGGGTGATATCGACGATCACCTCAACGAGCACGCTTATATCGTACCTGGCTTGGGCGACGCAGGTGACCTCGCATTTGGCGGGAAAGTGTAAAAATCCATCAGACATCAGGGCACTGGTCCGATCAGCGATTATCACCTACCGCAGGTCAACGACTTCAACGCCGGGATACTTGCTTTTGTCGAACACGAAATAGCCATCCGATATATTTACGTTGGGCGAAAACTTCGTGATGGAGTAGGTTGTTTTTTTGCCATCTTTGTTGTTTATCAGCCAGTTACGAACGGATTTATCGGCTTTGTCTACCGAAATCTGGATGGTGGCAATGGTGCTTTTGGGGCGGTTTGGTGTCAGCTCAACCACTTCCAGGGTTCGCCCGCCCAGTTTTTGCTCCTTCAGGAAACGGTAGGTAAAGCCCCGCTTATAAATACTATAAATCTGGGTCGGGTTGAGTTCGCTGGTTTCATTTTTGTCGTAATCCTGCATATTCACCTCATTCGATTCTTTGATGTAGGTCGACATGGTTTTTCCGTCGGTAAACACTTCCTGACCGCCCAGCACGAGCCGGAACTTCTCACCTTTCACCGTCAGATCGCCTTTATACGATTCTTTGGCACCCGTTCCCGCGCTGGCGTAGGTGAAAGCGGCCTGGTAGGATTGGAGGGATTGGTATTTTTTGCTCATCGCGTCCAGGATAGCCTGTGCCCGTTTGTCTTTTTGGGCCAGTGCAGGGAGGGTTAGTAAAAAGGTCAGGCCGAAGAGCCAGGCAGTTTTTCTCATATTGAAAATAGTCAAAAATTCAGGTTTACCAGAATGGGTTACAAAAAAAGGACTCGTCGTGTCGTAGACGTTATGTGTGGCCGAAAAGTTTAAATGGGCTATTCGCCTTTCAGCCGCTTCAGCATTTCCTCCAGCGTCTGCAAATCGGAAACGAGTACATCTCGGGCTTTACTGCCTTCAAACTGCCCCACAATTCTGGCCGCTTCCAGCTGGTCTATGAGCCGCCCGGCGCGGTTGTAGCCGAGTTTAAGTTTACGCTGAATGAGCGACGTACTACCCTGCTGATGAATGACAATGAGTCGGGCGGCCTCGTCGAACATGGGGTCGCGGTTGTTCAGGTCCACATCTTTGTCGTCGCTCTGACCGCTGTCGTCACCCAGAAACTCGGGTAGGGAATAGGCTTCGTCGTAGCCGCGCTGGTTACCCACAAATTCGCAGAGGTCTTCGATTTCGTTGGTATCCACAAAGGGGCATTGCAACCGGATAATATCGGAGTTCGACGACAGCAGCATGTCGCCCATACCCACTAACTGCTCGGCCCCGCCGGTGTCCAGAATGGTTCGGGAGTCGATTTTAGAGGTTACTTTAAAAGATAGCCTGGCCGGAAAGTTGGCCTTTATCAAGCCTGTAATGACGTTGACGGAGGGCCTTTGCGTGGCCACCACGAGATGAATGCCAATGGCCCGCGCCAACTGGGCCAGCCGCGCAATGGGTTGTTCCACTTCCTTGCCGGCGGTCATCATCAGGTCGGCCAGCTCGTCGATAATCAGGACAATGTAAGGCAGAAACCGGTGGCCCTTTTCGGGGTTCAGCCGCCGTTTCACAAACTTGGCATTATATTCTTTCAGGTTTCGGCAACCGCCCTCTTTGAGCAGGTTATAGCGGTTGTCCATCTCAATACACAGGGAGTTGAGGGTATTGACCACCTTTTTTGTGTCGGTAATGATCGGCTCTTCCGAATCGGGCAGCTTGGCCAGAAAGTGCCGTTCCAGCTTGTTGAACAGGGTTAGCTCCACCTTTTTGGGGTCTACCAGCACGAGCTTCAACTGTGAGGGATGCTTTTTGTAGATCAGCGATGTAAGCAGCACATTCAGGCCCACCGACTTGCCCTGTCCGGTGGCACCGGCCATGAGCAGGTGGGGCATTTTGGCCAGGTCGGCCACGTATATTTCGTTCGAGATGGTTTTTCCCAGGACAATTGGCAGGTCGAACTTGCTGGTGCTGAAGACCTCGCTCGTGATCATTGACCGCATGGACACCATCTCCCGGTTTTTGTTGGGCACCTCGATACCAATGGTGCCCATGCCGGGCATGGGGGCAATAATTCGGATGCCCAGGGCCGATAAGCTCAGGGCAATATCGTCTTCGAGACTCTTGATTTTAGAAATTCGGACCCCTTTGGCCGGAATGATTTCGTAGAGCGTAACGGTTGGCCCAATAGAAGCCTGGATAGAGTCGATTTCAATACCAAAGTTGCGCAGCGTATTCTCGATCTTGATTTTGTTGGCTGTCAGTTCATCGTCCGATACCTGCGCTTTCCGGTTGTTCTGGTATTCGGTCAGCAGGTTGTTGGTGGGATACTGATACTGTGGCAGGTCGAGCGTGGGGTCATAAAGGCCGTGCAGGGCCACCAAGTCATCATCCTCAAAGGGGTCTGGCTCAAACGTAGGTGCGGGCGTGGCACTGAGTTCACCCACGTCTTCGGGCTGGTTGTGGGCTACGGCATCCCGATTTTTGATCGTAAACGTGGCACCCGTTGGCTGGGCAACGGCTTCGGGCGTGCTGGGCCGGGGTGGCTCATGGGTACTTTCCGGTGCTTCGAATGGGTTGGGCGTGGTGGATGCGTGGCTCTGTTGATCGGTTGTTATTGCATCAATGGGCTGTTCGTCTGCATCGTCGTTTTCCGCGTCGTCATACTCCTGTAGTGTGTCGTCCTGGCGGGCTGTGGTGCGGGGCCGGGCAGGAAGGCGTATGTCAAGGGTCCGGACGTTGAAATAATAAATAACGAAGGCAAATAGCAGGAAGCTAATCAGGGCCAGATTACCCCACCCAAACAGGCTATAGAGGGCCACGTTCAGGGCGTAGCCAATGCCACCGCACCATAGACTGGCTGTTTCGGCCGAGTTGGACACCAGCACAATGTAGCCCAGCAGCAGGCTGCTCCAGACCGCAGCAAAGAGCAGGGTGGCGGTGGCCCGGTTCAGTGGCAGGAGTTCATACCGAAAGGTGAGTTTATAGCCCGCCAGAAAAACAATGACCGGCAGGGCAAGGGCACCAATGCCAAACCAGCGGAACACAAACACCTCGCCCAAAGCGGCCCCCACCAGCCCGAGCCAGTTGCGCACTTCGCTGCCCGATTCGGCCAGTGGCTCCGACAGGGCCGCCCCCACAACGCTCTGATCGGCCGCACCGTTGAACAGGTAGGACACAAAAGCCACCAGCAACCCCAGGGCCAGCAGCATCAGCAACACACCCAGTGTCAGCGCCGAGCGTTGGTCGGTCAGCCAGCGGTCGAGGGCGGCTCCCCAGTTAAAGGCCGGCGTTCGGACACGGGCGGGCGACCCACTGCGGGCCGGGCGGGCCACGCCAGGTCGGGCCACGCCAGGCCGGGCCACGTCAGGCCGGAGTTCGTTGGGTGGTCGGCGGAGGGTATTTTGGCGGGGCGAAGTTGTGGGTTGTGCCATGCGTTAAGGGTAGGGCCGGAACGGCAGCGGTAAATTTCCTTATTTTTAACGAAAAACCGCCGAAAACCGCGTAGAATTACGACAAGGATTCAGGAAAGTGACCAGCCAGCTCCTAATCCGTCCGCTGCGTTCTTCACCGTCAAGCACTGACAAGTCCACGTAGCACCAATCCGTTTCTAGCATGGGGAGGTTAAGTTGAAGGGAATGGATGGTATAGGCAGTTCAGTGCCAGCACATGCTATTCGCGGCTTTCGGTAAGCCAGCCAATTACGCAGGTCAGATGATCCTGGTATGTTAACTTGTCAATATCTAATCGGTTACTTTCGCATATAACGGGTAAAGCATCCAAAAAAGCATTGTATCGTGCGTAGATGTAAGCGGAACCGGGTAGTTTCCGGTGTGAGCTGGTTAGTAAGAAATCACGGACCTGCTGAATAATAGTCTCGACTTGCT
>JAYVAP010000735.1:0-6124 GCA_043750915.1 Spirosoma sp.
TACTGGTGGAGGTTGTCACGTTCGCCCCCCATATACTGGGCCAGAAAATAGGCTTTCCGGTCGCGGATTCGCCTGGGCAAGGGCGTGTGGGTGCCAATCAGGTTGTGGTAGAAATCGCGGAAACGGGCTTCGTTCCGGCCGTTGGTGAGCACGTTGTTGACAAAGGCCAGAAAGTCGTAGCCCGACGTACCGGCAACGGGCCAGGAAATGGGCAACGGCTCATCGCCCTGCAAAATTTTTTCTACCACGATGTAGGCATCGGGTCCGGCCAGCGTTCGGAGCCGGTCGAGGTACTGGGCCGGGTCGAACAAGCCGTCGACGTGGTCGATGCGCAGGCCCTGAAAAACGCCGTCCTCCAGCAGGGTCTTACTCAGCTGGTGGTCATGCCGGAACACGGTTTCGTCGCCCATGTTCAAACAGATCAGGCCGTTTATGGTAAAAAAACGCCGGTAATTCATTTCCCGACGACTTTCGGGTTCGGTGCACAGGCGGTAATGCTGATCTTGGGCAAACTGGTGCTGCCGGGCCGGATCGGTGTTGATGGCCAGCAGGCAACCCGCTACATACTGCCCGACGGCCTGGTTGCTCATCAGGGCGGTCAGTTGCTGACGGAACTCGTCCCAGGCAGGGGCGTAGGTCTCCGGATCGTCGTCGTGCCGCAGTTGGTCCAGCTGGTCCAGTAACTGACGGATGGCATCGTTGGGCGGGCCTGGATTGGCCTGCAACACGGTAGAATAGGTTTCGGGGCGCAGGGGCAGCACGTTACCATTAACTTCCAACACAAACCGGCTGTCGGCATAAGCCAGGGTTAGCTCGCCCCGGTTGGTGGTGTCGGCAAGCGATGCTGGCAGGAAGGGGGCCATCACGCGTCCGTGAAAAAACGAACTCGCCAGGGAAGTGTCGAAATAATGGGCAAAGCGCGACAGCGGTCCTTTTTCGAGCAGGTCCATGAGCCATTCGTTGTGGGGATGAAAGGCCATATGGTTGGGCACAATATCCTGGACCCAGCCCATGCCCGCCTGCCGCAACCGCTGACTAATGGTCCGGAGTTGCGCGTCGGTACCAATTTCGGGGTTTATCCGGGTTGGATCAACGTTGTCGTAGCCGTGCGAGCTGGCGGGTGTAGCCACAAAAATTGGCGAGGCATAAATGGTGGTGATGCCCAGCGTTTGCAGATACGGCAACAGCGCGTCGAGGTCGGAAAGGGTGAAACTACTGTTGAACTGAAAGCGATAGGTCGAGATGGGATTGTACATAGAAGAAGAGGGTCAGTTACATGATTGGCTGCCGGTAAGTTGGCACCGACTGCGTAAATAACCCGCCCCCGCTCAATATGTTGCCATTATACCGCCAGCATCGCCCGTAATGTGGTCATATTGGCACCCGCATCGAAGATGGCTTTAACCGGAATGCTGAAGCCCGCCAGGTGCTGGCTGCTCACCGTTTGCCCCACGCGAAACAGACCCGATAGTGCATAGGCTTCCAGATCGGCATCCAGCATGAATAGTTCGACGGTCTGACGGGTAGGGTCAATGATCCAGTATTCGGCTACGCCGTGGGTGGCGTAGTCTTCAAATTTGATCTCACGGTCGTTTTTTTTGGTGCTTTTCGAGAGCACTTCCACCACCAAGTCAGGGGCCGGATAATAAAGCAGGTCGGGCTGAATGGTGGCTGCTTTTGCCGGTCCGAAATAGCAGATGTCGGGCTCGTAGCTGTTGCGTGTGAGTTCGACTAAGGCTTTTTCAACAGTAACTATGCCCAAGGCGTGCGTATCGACAAACGCGCTCAGGAGCATTCCAAGCCGTAAAACCACTACATTATGTTTATGTAGTGCCGGGGAATGAACGACAATTTCGCCGTTGATAAACTCAGCTTTCATGTCTTCATCCATCCACTCATAAAAGGCGCGACGGCGGTTTTGTTCCTCGTTCAGAACCGCCTGCACCTGCTGAATGATCTGCGGGGCGTTGGGCGATTCGAGGATTTGGGCGGCCAGGTCAGTCATGGTATTGGTGCTGGAGATTTACCCAAAGTTACGAAAAAAAATATGCACTACGCTTCGCCGATCAGCATCAGCGCACCAACCGTTACGTTGGAGGTTTCGTCGATCAGGATGGCTCCGCCCGTGGCGCGGTTCCGGGCGTAGGGGTCGAAACTAATGGGCTGGGCCGTGCGCAGCACCACCTTCGCCAGGTCGTTTAGTTGCAGGCTTTCAACCCCTTCCGTATGCGCGTAGGTATTCACGTTCAGCAAATAAGTAATGGACCGCACCGAGCAGCGCGTGCGGGCCGTGCCCACCTGCAGGATATATTTGTTGCCAACCGAAAATGCCTTCGCATCCATCCAGCACAGCATGGCCTCCACGGTTTGACTGCTGATGGGCAGGCTGTTGGAACGCACAATGAGGTCGCCCCGGCTGATGTCGCGGTTGTCGGCCAGGTGCAGCACCACCGACAGGGGCGCAGTGGCTTCGTCATGGTGTTTATCCGCCATTTCGATGGCATCAATGGTAGAGGTTTCGCCCGATGGCAGCACCGTAACGGCATCGCCTTTGCGGAAGGTGCCGCTGGTTATTTTGCCCGCATAGCCCCGGTAGTCGGGCAACGCAGCGGTTTGCGGGCGAATGACATACTGCACGGGGAAACGGGCTGGCTCGGGCCTGGAAACAGTTGCCATGTCAACCTTTTCCAGATGCGCCAGCAGCGTTGAACCGTCGTACCACGGCATCGCGGCTGATTTGTCGACTACATTGTCGCCGTTGAGCGCACTCAGCGGGATATACGTTACGTTTGGCACGTTCAGGTTCCCGGCCAGTTCGGCATACTGAATACAGATATCCGAGAACACCGCCTGCGAGTAGCCCATCAGGTCCATTTTATTGACCGCCACAACGATGTGCGGAATGCCCAGCAGGCTGGCAATCAGTGAATGCCGGCGGGTTTGCTCCACCACGCCGTGCCGCGCATCGACCAGCACAACCGCCAGCTGGCAGTTCGACGCGCCGGTGACCATGTTGCGGGTATACTGGATGTGGCCCGGCGCGTCGACAATAATGAACTTGCGGGCGGGCGTTTGGAAATACCGGTACGCAACGTCGATGGTAATGCCCTGCTCGCGTTCGGAACGCAGGCCATCGGTCAATAAAGCCAGATCAATCTGCCCATCGTCGCGGCCTTTGGTGGCGCGTTCGATGGCTTCGAGCTGATCGGCCAGAATGGATTTGGAATCGTAGAGCAGCCGCCCGATGAGCGTGCTCTTGCCGTCGTCGACCGAACCGGCGGTTATAAATCGAAGAAGGTCCATTTAAACAATTTTGTCGAAGTCAATGTGACGGTAGTAGTTGCTTTGCTTAGACAAATCGTAATCTGTCTTGTCGAAATTACCCTGCTGTATCTCGGTTCGGATAATATGTTCTATGTATTCCTTCAGATCGGGTAATCGCTTCCGAATGGTGTGGAAAACAATAAACCGGTCAACGCCTACATAATCATGGGCAATCAGATTGCGAAAGCCCTTGATTGCTTGCCAGGGTATGGGTGCATACGTGATTTTGAGTGTGTCGCTTATGCGGTTCACCTGTTCGCCAATGTGCAACAACAGCAGGAGACAGGCATTGAAGTCTTTCTGGTCATTTGCTTCGAAAAACACGTAAGGATCTTCGTAACCGCTGGCATACAGATCAATCTTCCCCATGGCTTCCAGCATCCGCAGACAATATACCAGGTCGGTTTTTAGTTGGTAATTGCATACCGGATGTCTTTCAGGGCACTTCGTAAAATTATCGGTTCGGCATACCGGCGGATCATTAAATCTACCGGAATAGTCAGGTCAGTTTGTAAAACATCACGAAGTGTAATCAAACTCGTATAAGGAATATCATCTTCGATCAGTAAGTCTAAATCCCGAAAATCTTCACCCCGTGCGAATGATCCAAACACACCGATTCGGCTCAGACCAAATCTCTCAAAAATATTCTGTTCTCTGAGGTAGACCTGTAATGTCTGGAAGTCGCTGATTTTCATAGCGTAAAGGTACATAATTACGTTTCTCAAAAATAGCCGCCTTTTTTTCGGTCTTCCATGGCGGCTTCACTCAGTTGATCGTCCATGCGGGTTTCGCCCCGTTCGGAGATGCGCGTGGCTTGAATCTCGGCAATGACATCGTCCAGCGTGTTGGCGGTTGAGACCGATGCGGCCGTGCAGGAAATGTCGCCCACGGTGCGAAACCGGACCCGGCGCGTCACAATCCGGTCGCTGGCATCGGGCTGAATAACGCCCCCGGCGGTGGCCATCAGCCTGCCCTCGCGCAAAATCAGCTCGCGGTCGTGGGCAAAATACAGGCTCGGCAGGGGTATGTTCTCGCGCTGGATGTAGTGCCATACATCGAGTTCGGTCCAGTTTGAGATGGGGAAAACCCGCACGTTTTCGCCCTTATGAATCCGCCCGTTGTAGAGGTTCCAGAGTTCGGGACGCTGGCGTTTGGGGTCCCACGAGCCAAACTCGTCGCGCACCGAAAACACCCGTTCTTTGGCCCGCGCTTTCTCTTCGTCGCGCCGTGCTCCGCCAATGCAGGCATCGAAACCAAATTCCTCAATGGCATCGAGTAGGGTAAATGTTTGCAGGCCATTGCGCGTGGCGTTGCGCCCGGTTGGCTCCTTTAGTTTCTTGTGGCGAATGGTGTCTTCTACGTGGCGGACGATGAGCCGTTCGCCAATCTGCTCCGCCAGATTATCGCGAAAGTCGAGGGCTTCCCGGAAGTTGTGGCCCGTGTCGATGTGCAGCAGCGGAAACGGAAACGGGCCGGGTCGGAAGGCTTTCAGGGCCAGATGCACGAGTGTGATGGAATCTTTGCCGCCCGAAAATAGCAGCGCAGGCCGCTCAAACTGCCCCGCCACCTCCCGCAGGATGTGGATGGCTTCGGATTCGAGCTGATCTAAATAATCTAATTTTATCATGGTTTGAACACTTCTTCGCGACTGTGCAGCCCGCATTCTTTTTTTGTGTTGTCTTCCCACCACCAGCGGCCCGCCCGGAAGTCTTCGCCCGGCCCGACGGCGCGGGTGCAGGGCTGACAGCCGATGCTGACAAAGCCCCGGTCGTGGAGCGGGTTGTAGGGCAGGTTATTGGTGCGCACGTACGCCCTGACTTCCTCAAAGGTCCAGTTCATGAGCGGGTGAAACTTAAAGAGGCCGTGGGCCTGGTCCCATTCGAGCTGGGTCATGGTCTGGCGGTTGGGCGACTGCTCGGCGCGAATGCCCGTAATCCAGACCTGTTGGCCCGCCAGCGCCCGTTTCAGCGGCTCGAGTTTGCGGATAGCGCAGCACGCTTTCCGGTCTTCAACGGAGTCATACATGCTGTAGGGACCTTTGGCGGTCGTCAAACTTTCAACTTTCTCCCCATTCGGGAAATATGCTTCTATTGTTGTGGCGTAGCGGTCGTTGGTCTTTTTCCAGACCGCGTAGGTCTCGGCAAACATCCGGCCCGTGTCGAGCGTAAAAATCTGAATCGGCAGGTCGTTGGCCAGAATAAGGTCCGTAATTACCTGATCTTCAAACCCTAAGCTGGTCGAAAAGATGACTTTTCCGGGAAACAGACCGGCCAGCGTCTTCAGGGCATCGATGTTGCTAAGGCCCTGCAGCTGACTGGCTAAACCGGCGAGGGTTGGTGCGGTTGGTGCTCGTTGGGTTGTCATGGTTTTTGGGCAGGATCAATCCAGATTACTTCCACAAAATGGCCGTGTAAATGATCAAAGTCTTTGTCGGTCGTGATCAGGGATGCTTCTAAAAAAGAAGCTGTTGCCGCTATCCAAAGATCATTCTTGCCCATATTTCTGGATGACATGTTTATTGATCGACCAGCCAATTTGTTTTGACTGAAGGTGTCAATTTCGGCGTAAGCCTGAATAATGGGCTCAATATTTATGTCGATAATTGTTAACTGCTGTAGTGTTTCAATTAATAGGTTTCTGCGAACAGAACCCCAGTTATTTTGTAAACAGAGCGACCAAAGTTCACCAACGGTAACGGCCGATATGAATGGTGTGGCATGGCTTTGTTGTATGGCTCCTACCAAGCCTGATAGGGGCAAGTTTCTGGATTTCACATTGGTCAGACGGAATAACTTTA
>JAYVAP010000736.1:0-3271 GCA_043750915.1 Spirosoma sp.
TTCAAAATGCCAATCCGCTGGGCATCTGGCGCAACATGGATGGCTCTCTCACCCAAACACCTCTGTAATATCTTGCGTTTCTGATCCACCAGCCAGACACAAACCGGCTGGTGGATCAGAAAATCAGACGCGAAATATTGCGTCTCTACAGGTTGGCATCTTCGCGGCTGTTGAAGGTGTCGCCCTGCTTCATGTCGCCGGTCTGAAATCCTTTTTTGAACCAGTACATACGCTGCGCCGAACTGCCGTGCGTGAAGGCATCGGGAACCACGCGGCCCTGCGTGGCCTGCTGTAGCTTATCATCGCCGATTGCGTTGGCCGCTGTGAGGGCCTCTTCCACGTCTGACTGATCCCATTGCAGATTTTTGGCGTGGTGCGCCCAAACGCCCGCAAAGAAATCGGCCTGCAACTCCAGCCGAACCGATACCCGGTTGTAGTCACGCTCGCTCAATTGACTACGCAGCTGGTCGGTTTTGTCCATGATGCCCAGCAGTTTTTGCAGGTGATGACCAACTTCGTGGGCCAGCACATAGGCCATGGCTGCGTCGCCGGGCGCACCAAACCGCTGGCTTAGTTCATCATAAAATGACAGGTCAATATACATCTTCTGATCACCCGGGCAGTAGAACGGTCCCGACGACTCCGACGCGGTGCCACATCCCGACTGGGTGACATCGCGGAACACCACTAATGTTGGCTTGCGATACTGCGCGTTCTGTTGGGCAAACAACTGAGTCCACACATCTTCGGTGCTGGCCAGAATCACCTTCGTGAATTTGGCGGCCTGATCGTCGGCCTGCGGATCGGCGGGGCCCTGCGTGGCCGACTGACCACCACCACCCTGGTTCAGTATTTCGGACGGATCACCGCCGAGCAGCATCACAATAACCGCAATCACGACGGTGCCAATGCCACCGCCCACGAGCAAACCGCCCCCGCCACTTCCCCGCCGATCATCGACGTTATCACTTTCCCGTTGTCCCAACCAGCGCATGGGTATTTTTCAATTTAGGTGAACAATGAATTTATAACCCCAAAGTAAGCGAATTGTCTTCGGGAAGTTCGCCACCGGCCGTGTTCTCTTCCAGAAATAACTCGCGGGGGTAGTTAAAATGAGCCAATAAATCGGGCGATAGATAAAAGCCCGCCGGGTCGTCGTTGATCAGGCGGGTCACCTGCGACTGGTGGGCGGCAATGGCCCGGTTGCGCTGCGCCATCACCGACTGGATGGGCACGCGCCAGACAATCATTTCGTTGGGGCGGGGCATATCGGCGGCCTTACCCAGTTCCCAGAGCCAGATGGGGTATTCGAGCACGCGCGGGCGAACGGCCAACTGCCCCAGCGCACCCGCCAGTATCTGCCACGATGCGCGGTGGTCGCGGTGCGGATCGCGACGCCAGGGTACCAGCACGGTGGCCGGTTTGAGCGTCGCCAGCAGCTGCCCGACGAAGGCTGCGGCCCCGGCAAAATCGGGGCTGTCGGGCGTGGCTACCTGCGTGTCTTTTTGGTGCATAAAAATGGCATTCTGGGGCGGAATGTTCAGCAGGCGCAAAGCTTCCAGGGCTTCTGACTCGCGCAGCTGCCGAAGCCGTTCGGCGGGAAATGCCGACGAGTTGGGGTGCGACATGGTGCCGTCGCTCACAAAAAGCACGTGCACCGTAAAACCCTGCCCGCGCAGCAATGCCAGTGTGCCGCCACATCCCAGCGACTCATCGTCCGGGTGCGGGGCAATAACCAGCACGTTACCAATGGCATGAAGCTGATCGGGTACCATTGGCCGGGCTATTTTGTCCAGCCAGTGGGGGTTGTCAGCGCCAGAGATCATGTCCGTTCGTTTGGTTTTTGAGCACAAACTGCCCGATGTCGGCCAGCGTAGCATCGGGGGCGGGCTGGCGCAGGTAAAACGTCAGGTCGCGGTGAATCCGCTCAAAGGGCAGCGGCCGCATCAGCCCGCGTGCGCCCACCGAGCGTTCGGCCAGCTGCATCACGCGCAGGCAGAATTCCTCGATGGCCGTTCGGGTCATGTTGGCGTATGCCACCATCCGGTCCGTTTCGCCCGGGCACCCGCGCCATTGATCGGCCTTTTGCCCGGCGGTGGCAATCCACTGGTTGCCCGATTCGATGAGGTACGCCATTTCGGCCAGCCGGGTTTTCTGAAAGCTATCGTCGATGCGGCCCATGGACACCAGCAGGGCACGTGTAGCATCGAAGAGGGCTTCGGCACCGCCCAACTGCACGGCCGCAAACCGAATGGCACCCCCGCTGAAGTACGGCTGCCGGAAATAATCGCCGGGCTGTCCCAGCAGGTCATCATCCGTTAATTCAACCCCCGTGAAATCAAGTGCGTAGCTGACCGATGCCCGCATACCCAGCGGTTGCCAAAAACGCGCATCCTGCGGAATGGCTTTTACACGTTCGGTTGGAATGACGCACATTTGCCAGCCTGTCCGGTTGGCACCCAGCAATTCGCCCGTAATCAGGGGTCGCCCAATCCAGCCGGAACCGGAGCAGAACGTTTTCGACCCCTCCAGCACATAACGGCCACTGCCAATGGCGTGCATGCGCACCCCGTTGCTGGCCTGGGTATTCCAGACGCTGAACAGCTGTTGATGCAGGGCGGCATCGGCGTGCCAACGTTGTTTCTGTCCCGGCGTGGCGTATAACCCAATCAGGTTCAGGGCGTTAACATGGCCTTCGTAGACCCGTCCAACAGCCAGGTTTCCGGTTCCAATCCGTTTCAGCAGCTGCAACAGAGCGGGTGTATTGGCCAGACTTTCGTCGAGGTCATGGCCGGGCAGCGTCACGGCCAGCAAACCAGCCTCGGCCAGCCAGCCGAACACGCGTTCCGGAAACCTACTATCGTCGACATCAGTTTCGGGTGCAGCGTCGGCTATCCGGGCAATCAGGCTGTCCATTTTCAGGGGCGTTGTCAGCCAGGATGCCGGTCGTGCGGCTGCGTTGGGGGTTGGCGTTGCGGTAGCGATCATACGCTAACAAAATCGGTTATACCGCTCTATTGTTCGGTCGCAGCACCCAAAAATTTTGGGTGACTAACTTACCGGCCAGCGGGTGCCAACGGCCCGTGGCCCAACGAATTAAGAAATTCTCATGGGTAGGCGGTCCTTTTTTTCGTATCTTTGCGGGAAATTTGTCCAGCACCAATGGCTTCGTTCAACCCGGTCAAGATTTTTTCAGGAACTCAATCCACTTATTTAGCCGAGAAAATCGCGCATCATTACGGCAAGGAACTGGGCGGCTACACCTGCCGGC
>JAYVAP010000737.1:0-2225 GCA_043750915.1 Spirosoma sp.
GTAGCTTAACCTCCGACTTGTGGGGGGCATCGATCTGGTCCAGGCCCGAGCCAACGGTGTCCACATTGGTATAGTCGGTTCGTGCCCAGCGGAGCCACAGGTCGAGGTGACGGCTCAGGCTGTATTGCGCCAGCAGGTAGTGCCGGACACCCCGGTTGAAATAGGCCGGAAACGAAAACGCATATAGCACATCGCGCTCATACACATACTGCCGACTGTCATAATCGTCGGTGCCAAACAGGGCCACGCGCCCGCTCAAACTAAGCCGCCGGTGCTCAAGTGTGGCATCCTGCACCAGTGCAAACCCCCGCGAGGCCGACCGGCCCTGGTAGCCAAACCCGCCCCACTGCACCCGCGACCGCAGCGTCAGGCCGCGCACGGGCTTATAATCGGCGTTGAGGGCCACTGTCCGGCGCGTGGTTTCCACTACCTCTTTGGGTTTGCCGGCCGGCGTGCCAGGCCGGTTTTTTTCTTTGTGTTCTTCGTGATACACGAGGTTGAAGGCCGTTTGGCGGTTGGGCGTGTAGCGGGCCAGCAGCAGGTAATCGAACCCGCCAGAGGGCGCATCGACTAAGTATTTCCACCCCGGAAACCGGAATGCATCCACGAACCCGGCGAGGGTAATTTTTCGGTAAACGGTATATTTCAGGCCCATGTAAGCCCCTCTTTCGTTGTTATTGCGGCTTCCCTCGCTGAAGGCGTTGGCGTAGAAACTGTGGAAATTTCGGTCGTAATGCCGCAGCACCACGGCCATGTCAACTTTCCGGGTCAGGCTTGCCAGCAGGCCCGCCACCGCGCCCAGGCCGCCCGAATTGGTTTCTGAGCCACTGCTGCGGGCCACTTCGCCAAAAAAATTCCAGTTTCGCCACACGTAGCCGCCGTGCAGCCCGGCCACCCAGTTTTGCGTTCCCGTGAACTCATACCGGTTATAAGGCAAGTCGCGTTTGCGGTAATAGGTGTCGAACGTTGTCTGGAGGAGCGTCAGGCCCAATTGTAGCTGCTGCCGGTTGTGATAAAGAATATGACCACCGAGGGTGGTTTCGCGCAAACTTCCCTGATCCGCCATCTCGGACGGGGTCCGGTGCAGCCCCGACGTTTGCAGCGAGGTGGCTATCAGGCCGCCAGGAACGTTGCCCGGCGTGGTGTTGGCATCGCGCCGAATCCGCGATGCCAGCAGTGTTATGTCGATGTTGGGGTGCAGGGCGTAGGTAGCGGTGGCACCCCGCAAATAGCCATACTCGGTGAGCGATGTGTAGGGACGGGCACCCAGCGTGGGCCGACGAACGGTCTGCACGGTTTCGGCACTTTTGCCCAGCACAAAGCCCGCCGACAAAATCAACCCCTGCCCAATCTGCATCTGGTAGTCGCCCAGCAGCAGATTCCGCCAGCGGCCCCGGTTTTGCCGCTGCACATGAACCGACACGTAATTGGCACCGTACTGGCGGTTACCCGGTTTCCAGCCCATTACCTCGCCGGGGTCCTGCTCCATCGTTAGCCCCACACTAAACGCACGCGGGCGGCTGTAGCGATAGCGGGCATACCATTGGCCGGGGTTGCCAGTGTAGCGCGTGGGCAGGTTACCTTTTTTGTCGGGCTTGGCCTCAGAAAACCCTTTTTGCGCTTCAATGGTGTGCTCGTAACGAACAATGAGGTAGTTATCGGTTGGGGTGGGCAGGGCACCAAACAGCCGGGCGTTGCCCAAAACTGTTACGAAGGGCAGCAACCGCCGAATGGTAGAACCGTCGAAGTCGGGCACGGCCTGTAGCTCGTAGGGCGAAAGCAAATCCCCAAACTCAGCCCGGTAGGCGATTAAACTGCTCAGCTGCCGCTCAGAAAGCAGGTACGTGGCCGACAGTTCGTCGCGGGTGGCGGTGTTCAGGTCGAGTGGGTTGGCGTAGAGCTGGGTGAGCGCATCGAAAACTGCTTCGTAGTCAATGCCTTCGGTTTGCACCGGAAAAAGGTTCTGTATCGACTGGCTGACGGCATCGGCACTGCGCCGGGCATCGGGTTGGTTTTGCGAAAAAGCGGGCAGGGCGGCCAGCCACCCCGCCACCGCCAGCACAGAAACAGTACGCATACCTGTTCTACTTAGTCAAAATCGTCGTTTCAAAATTTCTACCAATTCGCTAACCTCGTCGCTGCTCATATCCCACAGATATTGGGAGGCATAGCGGTACGAAATCAGGTCGAGTGCCTGGCCATAGGTCTCCAACGTATCAATTTCT
>JAYVAP010000738.1:0-4238 GCA_043750915.1 Spirosoma sp.
GCCGGTCATGGCCACAAACTGGTGACGGGCCTGCAAAGCCTTGATAATCCGCAGCTTCTGCGCCGGGTCGACGCGGGCATAGACCCGAACTTTTTCTACGATTGCATCGAAAGCAGACTCATCCAATTTGGTTAGTTCCGACCCGGTTAGCACCAACTCATCGGCCGACGAGAGGATACCCAGCGTTTGGGCAACAGCTTTGGCGGTCAGTTTGTGGTCGCCGGTAATCATCACGGTAGCGATACCGGCTTGTTTGCATTCGGCCACGGCCTGCCGGGCTTCGTGGCGGGGCGGGTCCATCAACCCAGCGAAGCCAATAAACACCAGGCCAGTTTCTATGGTGGCGGGGTCTACGGTTTGAGGTAGTTTGGGGATGAGTTTTCCCGCATAACCCAGCGTCCGAAAGCCCCGTTCGGCCATCGCATCGACGCGCTGTCGCAACGGGGAAATACTGGCTTTCTGGCCCTCGTCCAATTGCTCAAACAGCGACCCCACAGCCCCTTTGGTGATAACCAGAACGCCCTGTTTCGTTTGGTGCAGGGTGGTCATGCACTTGCGCTCGGAGTCGAAGGGCAACTCGGCGATGCGCGGAAACTGGCTTTCGAGTTCCGTTCGCTGGTAGTCTCTCTCGGCGGCATACTGCGCCAGAGCCACCTCCGTGGAGTCGCCAATGGGGTGGCCCTCGTTGTCATTGGATACGTCGTTGTTCAGGGCCATGGCCGTTAGCAGTGCGTCGCCATTCGTCAAAACAGGGAGCGAGAAATCCGGCGACTGGTCAATTTCTTCCACCGTCATTTTGTTGAGCGTCAGCGTACCCGTTTTGTCGGTGCAGATGTAGGTGACCGATCCCAGCGTTTCCACGGCGGGCAGTTTGCGAATGAGCGCGTTGCTTTTCACCAATCGGCTTGCACCCAGCGAGAGGGCAACGGTGACCACGGCGGGCAGGGCTTCGGGAATGGCCGCAACGGCCAGCGAAACCGAGACCAGCAGCAAATTCAGCAGGGGCTCGCCCCGCAGCCAGCCAACACCGAAAAAGACAAGGCAGATGACCAGAGCCGCTGCCGACAGACCCTTGCCAAAAGTGGCCAGCCGCTTTTGCAGGGGCGTAGTCGTTTCATCGGTCTGAATCAGTTTGGCAATCTTCCCCAGTTCAGTCGCCATGCCGGTTGCAACGACGTAGGCCGTGGCCCGACCATTGGTCACAAACGTACCTTTGTAGCCCATGTTCAGCCGGTCGCCAAGCGGGTAATCGCCCGCAGGCAGCGCATCGGGGTTTTTCCCGACGTTATCCGACTCCCCCGTCAGCGACGACTCATCGACTTTCAGGGCGTGGATTTCGAGAAACCGGACATCGGCGGGAATCACGTTGCCCGCTTCGAGCAGGGTCACATCGCCGGGCACCAGGTCCGATGCGTCGACCGAAAGGACTTGCCCCTTGCGCAATACCTGGGCCTGATTGGCAGCCATTTTTTTGAGGGCTTCCATCGATTTTTCGGCCCGGTACTCCTGAAAAAAGCCGATGATGGCATTCAGCACAACGATAGCCAGAATAACGTACGTTGACTTGATCTCACCCACCACGCCCGACAGGATGGCGGCTGCGATTAGCACCAGGATCATGACATCCGTAAACTGATGCAGCAGAATGTGCCAGACGGTTTTCTTCTTCGTGTCTTCGATCTGATTTTTGCCGCACTCGGCCAGCCGATGCCCGGCCGCTGCGGAGTCGAGACCGGCGGGTGTAGTGTTCAGCGATTGGGCAACATCGGCAACCGATGTGGTGTGATAATCCATGCAGGGCCAGGTTGTGGCTGTTAAAATTGATACGTCACGATTTACTAACGGCTAACCATCTCTTGTTTCTCATACGTGTTATACGTGGTCTCATTCCAGGAGGTCATTCTCATTATGTGCAACACATATAGAAAAGTCAGTGCTGTCGCGTACTGCGACACCAGTTGGATGGCAAATTGCAGTGCCGCTTTGGAGTTGGCGGAAAAATCGGTGGTGACAAGAATCTTTTTTATAATCAGCTATTTAGTGGTAGAATTAGCACCGGCACGGGGGCGTGGTTCAGTACGTCTTCGGCAACGCTGCCCTGCAACAGGTGACGCAGGCCCGCGTGCCCGTGGGTATAGACCACAATCAGGTCGGCCTTGCGTTCGAGGGCATAATTCAGGATACCGGTTTCCACCGTGCGGGCCTGACGGATGTGCAGTTGGTAGTTGTCGAGGCCTTTTTCCTGAGCCAGTTCATCCATCCAGGCGTGTACGCCTTCGGGAGCGAGGGGGTCACTGGGCGTACTTACGTATACGAACTGCTTCAAACCGTTCCCACCCGCACCGAACGGATAAGGCGGCCATTGTTGTTTCAGCGCGTCGTCCACGTCAATGGCCGCAACGGCATTAACCGGAGCAAACGGCACAACGGCCTGTTTCAGCACCAAAACCGGGCAATGGGCCTGCCGGACAATATGCTCGGCGTTGGAACCAAACAACCACTCATCCCAGCCCGAAGTGCCATGCGTCGCCAGCACAATTAGGTCGGGCCGCGTTCGGTCAGGCCGCGTTTGGTCGGTCAGGCCGCGTTCGGTGATGGCGGCATACAGGCCACCCGCGTCCCGGCAGGTAATCGGGACAATGGAAATGTCGTGATAGGCCGGATTTTCGACAAGTTGCTGTAGATTGGACTCCGCGTTGTCTTCCTGCTCATCGAGATAGCTGCCCAGGGCCAGCGAACCCTCCGCCGTTGTGGCCGTGGCTATCGAAAAAGGCAGATAATGCACCAGCAGAATTTCGGCTCCGTACGTACGGGCCAGGTCGGCGGCCACCTGAAGGGCACTATGGGCAAGGGGGCTTAAATCGGTCGGAACCAGAATAGTTTTCATACGAAACGGGGTTTGATTAATGCGCCAGCACTCAGTCAGCAACCTGTGGTGGCGTTGTACAGCCGTAAAAATACCAGCATCGCCCCGCACAAAACATGACATCGGTCAGTACACAACCTGCTTATTATCATCTGGGATAGCGGAGTACGGGTTGCCAGGGTGGGAATAAACGTTTGGATCAAGACTACGTGGGCGATAAACTACACCATCGGTGAAATCGGCAGTTTGTGTCAGCGGCTAAAATAAAGCCCAAAACAGGCCGCCCGGTGAATGGGCTGGCACTTGTACATAACACAGCACCAAGCATCTGGTTATCAGCGAGATAAAATTATGTTTGCAACCAATGGTGCGACGGCTCATTCGGGTTCTGGCCATCGTCGAGGAGATTCTTCACTGAAGACGGCAAGGTCATTTCGTTGACCTGTTTTCCGTAGCTGGGATGTACGACACCTGAAAATCGGATTAGTATCCGTGAACGTTCTCTATAAAATACAAGAGAGTATTTTTTCCTGCTTTACTCAAAAAAAAGAGTAGATTTGGCATTTCGGGCTAAACATTGTAAGTTTCATGCCTTAGAAGGCGAGAGCTAACAATTTAAAAACTATGAAAATAAAAGTGAAATTTATCATTTGAACAGTTCAAATAAATACAGAAAGTACAAAAAAAAATTCGTGTACACGGGAGTTATAGGCAATTTTATGAGAATCAACGTTAACGCCAAAATATCTCTTTTTTTATTATCAATTATCATTTTGATAATTGGGTACATATTCTATTCATCTATAACAGGGCAGTTTGAAAAACACAAATCTTGGGTTTACTCCCTTGATAACAATAAAGAAGACATCGTTATAAGTGCAAGTGAAAACGAATTATTACTTTGGAATAAACGCAAGTGTACGGACAGATTAGCTGGACATACTGACGCTATTAAGTCAGTCGCTTTTTCTCATAACGGACAACATTTTGCAAGTGGGAGTATTGACAAATCAATAAAAGTATGGTCATCTAAAACCAAAAGGGCAATTAAAACACTAAACAGACACAAAGAAGGAGTAAACAAAGTTAAATTCAGCAATACAGACAAATACGTCATTAGTGCCGGCTATGATGACAAAATGCTTATTTGGGACTGGATGAACAATAAAGTCGTAAAAGAACTTAACATAAAGCACACTAACTTTTCAATTAATAATCAAGATGTTTTAGCTTACATAGATAGTTCTTGTTCATTAACACTTTTCGATTTAAAATCATTGTCATCAATAAAAGTAGTTGGACACTTTTGTGGTTCACCAGTTTTCAATCCACAAAAAAATATCATTGCTATCAAGAATAGTAATTTCACTTT
>JAYVAP010000739.1:0-3666 GCA_043750915.1 Spirosoma sp.
ACGCCCGGATGGAGCCGGGGGCCAGTCGAGCATACTGTCGGGCTGGAGATAAGGTACCCACACCACCCGCTGGAGCGTGGGCAACTGCGTACAGAGATCGCGGATAGACTCCGTTTTGTCGATGGGTTTTCCATTATAGGTGTAGCCATCGGCGGCAATGAGCACCGTTGGCTCGATTTGCCGAAAGCGGTCGGCCACACTGGCGGCTCCAAAATCGGGCGAGCAGCTCGACCAAACTGCCCCCACCGCGTTGGCCGCCAGAAACGCCACCACCGCTTCGGGGCAGTTGGGCAACACGGCCACCACCCGGTTGCCGGGCACCACCCCCTGCGCCCGTAGCCAGGTTGCCACGGCCGCCACCTGCTGCTCCAGGGTTTCCCACGACAGGGCCGTAAGCTGGCTGGCGCGGGCATATCGTCCCTCCGATGCGAACAGCAGGGCTGGCCGCTCCGCCGTTTTATGCCGAAAAATATGTTCGGCGTAGTTTAGCGTCGATCCCAAAAACCATTCTGTCCCAATCATATCGTCGAGGCTGGGCCTGAAAATAATCTGGTGATAGGGCGTGTGGCTTTGAACCCCAAAAAACTGCCAGATACTTTCCCAGAAATATTCCAGATCGGTAACAGACCAGTGCCACAGGTCGTCATAATCCCGAAAGTACAGGCCTTTTTTTACGAATAACCAGTTCATGTACTGCTTCATCAGCGACTGGTCGGTGGCCGACCGGGCAGGCGTATAGAGCGGTGTCAACGGCAAATGTGTCATGGTTGAAGCGTCAAGTCGTGCAATCGTACAGAAATAACGGTTTAAACCGGTCTTCTCGCGCCTGCGGATTGTTTTTCCCCGAAAATGCGTTGTCATTCAAATCAGCATAGCACTGCGCTCTTAGAAAAACCTACCTTTGCACGCTTTCATGCGTCTGATTAGTCATCAACCTGACAATCAGCCTTTAGATTACCGATAATAAGCTTATTTACTGTATTATTCCATGAATCAGGATTCAGACAAGAACGAGAATCGCCGGGATGGTGACACCAATCGTTCCTATGGTCGTCGGGATGACGGCAACACCCATAAATCCGGCACATCGCGTCCCGGCAACACCCGCAGCAACGACGCAGACCGTCCGCGCTTTGGCCGAAACGATAGGCCGGGCCACGACAGGCCTTCCTTCTCCCGTGACAACCGTCCCGGCAGCAACCGCCCAGGCACCGAAAAACCTGCTTTCAACCGTACTGACGGACCACGTAACGACAGACCCCGTACTGACGGACCAGCTGGTCGCCCGGATCGCCCGCGTGGCGACCAAAACCGGAACGACCGCCCTGGCAGCACGGGTGGCTCGCCATTTCGGGGTCGCCCGGATGCTGACCGCAACCGTTCCGACCGGTCCACCGGTTCCCCCCGCCCATCGTTTGGCCGGGACCGCAACGACTCGGACCGGAACCGCCCCGGCGATGCCCGCCCCCGTTTCGATAAGCCCCGCGACGAGCGCGACGGAGCGGCAAAACCCCGTTTCGAGCGCAGCGATGAACGCCCCCGTTTTGAACACCGGCGTGATTCAGATCGGAGCCGAACAGGTGGCGACACACCCAGACCCCAGCCGTTTGAGCGGGACCAGAAACGGGAGCGTCCGTCGGGCGATGCGCGGCCCCGTTTCCCGCGCGAGAGCAACGACCGGCAACCGTCGGGGAGTGCTGGCCGGAGTCGCGACAAACCCGCTGGTCGGGCAGGGGCATCATCACCAGCATCGCGGTTTAAGCGGGTGGGTGGATTTAGCCGCGATGCCGACGAGCGAAACCGCGAAAACTGGTCTGCGCCCGACAAGCGTGACGGGAAAGAAGACACCCCCAGCTCCCGCAATACCCGCTTCAGTGCTGAGCAGCGCAAAGACTCGGGCGACCGGCGCACAGGCTTTTTTGTGAAAGCCCCAAACTACGAACTGGAGCAGCAACGCCAGCCGGGTTTCAAACGCCCTGAGCGCAGTGGTCCGGCAACGCCCCGGCCCCGCACCGACCGATATGCCGACAAACCCCGCCCCAACGAAGAAGCTAAACTGGGTAGCCAAAACGAGAAACCCGCCCGCACACCCGGCGACTCGGGCACAACCCGACTCAACCGTTACATTGCCAACTCGGGCGTGTGCTCGCGCCGGGAAGCCGACGAACTCATTGCGCAGGGCGATATTTCTGTCAACGGAAAAACCGTGACCGAGATGGGCTTTCGCGTAAAAGAAGGCGATATGGTTAAATATGGTACCAAAGCCCTCACGCCAGAGCGGTTTGTGTATGTATTGCTGAACAAGCCCAAAGATTATATTACCACCACCGAAGACCCCGAAGAGCGCAAAACAGTGATGGAACTGGTGGCCGATGCGGGTAATTTTCGTATGTATCCGGTGGGGCGGCTCGACCGAAAAACCACGGGCCTGCTGCTGCTGACGAACGATGGCGAACTGGCCGACAAACTCACGCACCCATCTAATAACGTCCGCAAAATCTATCAGGTCGAGCTGGACAAGCCCATTACGGAAGCGCATTTCGATGCCATCAAAAAAGGCCTGGAACTCGAAGACGGTCCCATCAAACCCGATGCCCTGAGCATTGTTACGCCCGATGCCTATGTGGTTGGCATCGAAATTCACTCGGGCCGCAACCGCATTGTCCGGCGCATATTCGAAAGTCTCGGCTACGACGTTACCAAACTCGACCGCACGGCTTATTCCGGGCTGACAAAAAAAGAACTGCCGCGCGGGAAGTGGCGGTTCTTAGACCCCAAAGAAGTGGTGAAACTGAAATACCTCAGTTGAGCAGCGTTTGAACGGGTCAAAGCGGCAGTTGGTATATCCACTGGTTTAGCACTTTGGCCCGTTCAGGCTTTATATCCCAGGCATGAATCATCTGTTTCCCTACATTGAACGGACACTGCTGCGGCCCGGCATCACCATTGACGAGCAGTACCGTGCACTTGATGAGATAACGCAGCTCGGCATGGCCGGGCTAACGGTGGCCCCTTTTTGGGTCCGGAAAATCCGGCGCGAACTGGGCAACAACCATCCGGCTGCGCTGTCGGCGGTGGTAGGCTACCCCTTTGGATATGACCGCACAGAAACCAAACAGCTTGCCACCGAACTGGCTTTGAAAGACGGAGCCACCGAAATTGAGGTTGTCATGAACAGCTCGGCTTTTTTTTCGCCCTCGTCGGGCTGGCTCAAAATTGAGTTTGCTAAGTTGGTAACGCAGGTTCACACGCTCGAAAAAATGCTCACCGTCGTGCTCGAATCGGCTTTGCTCGATCAGCAACAGCAGCGTCAACTCATAAAAATTGCCACCGACGCGGGCTGCGACTTTCTGAAAAATGCCACTGGAGCCATCGCTGCCGATTTTTCTGTTGCGGCAGCCCTCCAGTTTCGCCGGGACGTGTCGTCATCGGTGGGAGTGAAAATTGTGGCTGATGGTGCCACCGGCCCCGAACTGGAAAAGCTGGTAGCCGCCGGGGTGAACCGGCTGTCCATGGAATATCCGCTGACCTGAAAAAACGATTTCTCACCGGGGCGCGGCCCTCCAGATTATCTATTCTCATGGAAGAAGCAATACCGACCGGCAATCCTGATCTGTTGGTTGAGTTGGTCAGCCACCCGATGCCGTTTGGCAAATACAAAGGCCG
>JAYVAP010000740.1:0-3793 GCA_043750915.1 Spirosoma sp.
AACGGGGAAGCCATCATCAGCACCACCGATTTTTTTATGCCCATTGTCGATGATGCCTTTGATTTCGGGCGTATTGCCTCGGCCAACGCCATCAGCGACGTATATGCCATGGGTGGCCAACCCATCATGGCCATTGCCATTCTGGGCTGGCCCGTCGACAAATTACCGCCCGAAATAGCTGCCCAGATGCTCGAGGGTTCCCGCGCCATCTGCCGCGAAGCCGGCATTCCGCTGGCCGGGGGACACAGCATCGACTCGCCCGAACCCATTTTCGGACTGGCCGTAACGGGCCGCGTTCGGGTGGAGCACCTCAAGCAAAACAACACCGCCACCGCCGGGTGCCACCTCTATCTGACCAAACCGCTGGGGGTGGGTATTCTGACAACGGCCCAGAAAAAGGGGATCCTCAAGCCCGAACATGCCGCTGTTGCACCCGCTCAAATGGCCCAGCTCAATAAGTTCGGGGCCGTGCTGGGCCACCTCCCTTATGTTAAAGCATTAACCGACGTAACGGGGTTCGGGCTGCTGGGCCACCTCACCGAAATGGCCGAAGGTTCGGGCCTGAGCGCGGTGCTGCGCTACGATGCCGTGCCGGTGCTGCCCATGGTGGCCGAATACCTCGCCCAAAAAAGTTTCCCCGGCGGCACGGTTCGCAACTGGGACAGCTACGGCCACAAAATCAGCGACCTCACAGAAACCCAGCGCTATGTGCTGGCCGACCCCCAAACCTCCGGCGGCCTGCTCATTGCTGTTGCCCCCGACAGCACCGCCGAATTTGAGCGGGTGGCCCGGGAAAATGGTTTTGCGCTGCAATCGTTTGGCGAGTTGGTGGCGCAGCGCGAAAAAGTAGTATTCGTTCAATAGGGTTCTAAACACGGCTTTAAACACGGAGACACGGAGGAAGGCACGGAGGTCACGGAGTTTTCTCTTAAACACGGAGACACAAAGGAAGGCACAGAGGTCACGGAGTTTTACGCTGTGTTTATTTTACTCCGTGACCTCCATGTTTTTTACTCCGTTTCTCCGTGTTAAAAATCCGTGTTAAAAACAACACACCAACAACGACTATGAAGTTATTTTTCCGCCAAACCGGCAACACCGGCCCCGCCATCGTAATCCTGCACGGTTTGTTTGGCTCGTCGGACAACTGGCTCACCACCAGCAAAACCATTGCCGCCCGGGGCTATCAGGTATTTGCTGTTGACCAGCGCAACCACGGGCAGTCGCCCCGCGCCGAAGAGCAGGACTACATCCATATGGCCGCCGACCTGCGCCAGTTTCTGATCGATCAGCAGCTGGATCAGCCTATTTTTCTGGGCCATTCCATGGGTGGCAAAACTGTTATGCAATACGCCATGGCATATCCGGGCACGTTTAGCAAGTTAGTCGTGGTCGACATAGCCCCCCGGTTTTATCCCGTGCATCACCGCGACATTATCAGCGGGCTGAAGGCCATTGATCTGGCCAGCCTGACCAGCCGCACCGAAGCCGATGCTATTCTGAGCCGATATGAGCCATTGGCAGCCGTGCGACAGTTTCTGCTCAAAAACCTCTACCGAACGCCGACGGGCGGGTTCGACTGGCGCATAAACCTGCCCGTTATTGAGCGGGAGCTGAACGATGTGGGCCAAGCACTGACCAACCCCCGCATCGTTACCGAGCCAACATTATTTATCCGGGGCAGCGAATCATCGTATATTACCGACGAGGACATGCCCGCCATCAGACATATCTTTTCAAACGTCCGCATCGAAACCATCCAGGGCGCAGGCCATTGGCTACAGGCCGAAAAGCCAGTAGAATTTGTGGATGTGCTCATGAAATTTATCGCTTAAATGCCAACGCTCTACCTGATTCCTACCCTCCTCGCCGACGACACCGCCGGGCTGGTGCTGCCGCCCCACATCCGGGACGTTATCGAAAAAACCGACACCTACTTCGTGGAAAATGCCCGCACGGCAAGGCGGTTTATCAGCGGCCTGAAAACAACGCGCATCATCGACGAAACCCGGCTTTTCGACCTCGACAAAGACACGCCCCCCACCGATACGCGCCGACAGATGCAGGAACTCACCGAGCGGAAGTGCCACGCGGGCGTGCTGAGCGAAGCGGGCTGCCCCGGCGTGGCCGATCCCGGAGCCGTTGTTGTGGGCATGGCGCATGCGCTGGGCTGGCGGGTAGAACCGCTGGTGGGGCCATCGTCCATCCTGCTGGCCCTGATGGCATCGGGCCTCAACGGGCAGTCGTTTGTTTTTCATGGCTATCTGCCCATCCAGAAAGCCGAACGTGTCCGCACCATTCGGTTGCTGGAAAAAGAAGCCCAAAGCAGGCGGCAAACCCAGATTTTTATAGAAACGCCCTACCGCAACGATGCCCTCTTTGCCGATGTGCTGGCCAACTGCGAACCCAACACGCGGCTCTGCGTGGCTTGCAACCTCACCGCTCCCGACGCGCTCATACGAACCCTGACGATCCGGGAATGGAAAACACGGGTGCCCGACTTACGCAAAAAACCAACCGTGTTCTTACTTTTGTAAATAAAGACCCTTAGTGATCCAGTCATTCGAGTTTTCGCCCTTTCAGGAAAATACCTACGTCATTGCCGACGAAGCCACCCGCGAGGCTGTTATCATCGACCCCGGTTGCTATGAGCAGGCCGAAAAAGAAACGTTGGGCCAGTTCATTGCCGACCACCAGCTCACGGTCAAGTATCTGCTGCTGACCCACGCCCACCTCGATCATGTGTTCGGGGTGGCGTATGTGAAGCGCAAATTCGGCGTGAAAGCCTATCTGCACGAGCGCGACAAGGTGATTTATGATGATGTGCCCAACCGTTGTGCCCTCTACGGCCTGCGGGCCTATGAACCTGCCGACATCGACGGGTTTCTGACCGAAGGCGAACGCTATCGGTTTGGCAATACCGCCTTAGATGTCATTTTTGTGCCGGGCCACGCACCGGGGCATGTGGCCTTTGTGAACCACGCCGACCGCTACGTGGTGGGGGGAGATGTGCTGTTTCGGGGCAGTGTTGGCCGAACAGATTTACCCCACTGTAGCCACGCCGACCTGATGAACAGTATCAAAACCCAGCTTTTTACCCTGCCCGACGATTACGTGGTTTATCCCGGTCATGGGGAGCCAACGACCATTGGCCACGAGAAAGAGACCAATCCATTTTTAAAGATGTAGCACAGAACGCCGGTTTGTTTGGCTACCAGGCAAACCATGACGCGCTGCTCATTCACCCACAAACTGGCCTTGCGGCCAAACGAACCCGGAGGTTCGTTTCTACATGAAGCTACTCAAACACCTGCCCAACGCCATGACCTGCGGCAACCTGCTGTGTGGTTGCATTGGCTTAGTGATGGCCCTGCGCGGGCACTTGGAAGCAGCCTCCTGGCTGATTGGGCTGGCGGCTTTGCTCGACTTTGGCGATGGCTTTGGGGCCCGCCTGGTTGGGGTGGCGGGGCCGTTTGGGAAAGAGCTGGATTCGCTGGCCGATGTGGTTACGTTTGGGGTGCGGCCCGCCACCATCGTATTTCAGCTCTGCTGGTTTCAGGAGCTGGGCGTTATCTCGTACGGTGCTTTCCTGATTGCTATCCTGTCGGCCCTGCGGTTGGCCAATTTTAATATCGACACCCGCCAGTCGGAATCGTTTATTGGCCTGCCGGTGCCGGCCAATGCCATGCTCATTGCCGCCTTTCCGCTCATGGGACGTTACCAGCCGCAGTACGACGGGCTTTGGCAAAACGATATTGCCTTAGGCATGATGGTTGGCTTTTCGCTCATGCTG
>JAYVAP010000741.1:0-2821 GCA_043750915.1 Spirosoma sp.
CAAACGGCACCGGAGACCAAACCAGCCCAGGGAATACTGACCCGGACGATGCCGCCGACAAAAACCGCTCTACGGCTGATAACCCTGCATCCGGCACGCCCGGCACGCTTAAGTCCTACGGCAAATTCGACTTTGTACCGGGCGAAAAAATCGTTGCTTTCGAGGATTTTATGCAGGATGCCATCGGCGATTTCCCCGACAAATGGAACTCAACCGGTACGGGCGAAATAGTGACGCTTGAGGGACGGCCCGGCCATTGGCTGATGCTCAACAAGCAGGGCACTTACCTGCCGGAATTTATTAAAAACCTGCCCGAAAACGTTACGCTTCAGTTTGATTTGGCCTGCAACGAAAAATTCAGTTTTTATTCGTCCTACCTCTGGATTAACCTCGTGGCCATGACCAACCCGGCTAAAGAATTCACCCAGTGGGGCCGATTCCCTAAACCCACCGAAGGCGTTCGGGTGGGGTTGCATCCACAGGGGGCAGGTAGCGGCCCAACTGGCATGACAGAGTTTATTACGTACGCCAAAGGCGAACAGATGCTGAAAAACGAAACCGATCAGCACATGTTCGCCAGCAAGGTCAAGAATGTGGTGAAAATATCCATGTGGCGGCAAAAACAGCGGCTTCGGGTGTATATCGACGAACAAAAAATCTGGGATGTGCCCCGTGCATTTCAGCCTGATGTAACCTATAATGGCATGGTCATTTCGATGGGTAATATGCACCAAGCAGACGACCGTTATTTTCTGAGCAACATCAGGCTGGCCGTGGGCGCACCCGACACCCGCAACAAACTCCTCACCGAAGGCAAATTTGTGACGCGCGGTATTCTCTTCGACAGCAATGCAGACCAGATAAAACCGGAATCCTATGGCACCCTGAAAGACGTTGCGGGTGTACTCACCGAAAACCCCGACCTGCGGGTGCAGATCATTGGTCATACCGACTCCGACGGCGACGACGCGTCGAACCTGGCCTTGTCTAAAAAACGGGCCACCGCCATCAAAAACGCGCTTAATACCACATTTGGCGTAGATGCAGGCCGATTAGAAACCGACGGAAAAGGCGAGAGCCAGCCCGCTGGACCCAACACCACCACCGAAGGCAAAGCCAACAACCGGCGGGTTGAGTTTGTGAAGCTATAAGCAGGCTGACCTTTTATGGAGGCTGCGCATCGCCACTTCCTGCTAAAACGCTCTTAGAAATCCCGGCGTTTCAGCACCGTATTTTTTGGTGGCGGGCTGGCTTTGCCACCTGACCATCCGGTCTTTCATGCCAAAAGGGGTGCCATTGTGGCACCCCTTTTGGCGTGAAAGGGACTATTTCACAGACCTTCCTGTTGGGGTTTTGGTGGTGTCTAATCAAAATAAATCCTTTTTTTTCTTAATATTGTTTTAAAACTGAGTATACTCCAACTTTCGACTGCTTTACCGGTGAATTTAACCAACCTAATGCAGGCATGAAAAAAAGTATACGAAGTTACCGGCCAGCCGGTATCTGGTTTCTAAGCAGCGTGTTGGGCCTGCTGCTGACCATTGAAAGCCCGGCAGCCGGGCTAACTAAGCCCGACAATGGGCGGGCGACCCGCTTAGTAGCCACAACCATCGCCGGCACAGTTAGCGATGACCAGGGCAACGCCCTGCCCGGCGTGAGCATCCTGCTGAAAGGCACCACGCAGGGCACCACGACCAATGCCGAAGGACGATATACACTGAGCCTGGCCGATAATGCCAGTCAGAAGGTGGTGCTTATCTTCTCTTACATTGGTTACATTTCGCGGGAGATTTCCGTCGGTAGCCAGACTGTATTGAATGTTACGCTGACCACCGATACCAAAATGCTGAACGAAGTGGTGTTTATAGGCTACGGTTCCGTGAAGAAAAGTGACCTTACCGGCTCTGTTTCTTCTGTTAGCAGCAAAGACATCAAAGCCTTTCCGGTAGCCTCGGTCGATCAGGCGCTGAGTGCCCGCGCCACCGGTGTCAATGTCACCCAGGCATCGGGCGCACCGGGTGGGGGTGTCACGGTCAGGATTCGGGGGGCCAACTCCATCAACTCCAGCTCCGAACCGCTCTACGTCATCGACGGCTTCCCGATTGCACCCGATAATGGCGCGGCCAGCGCGGGCGGCAACCAGCAACCGTCCAACGCCCTGGCCAGCATCAACCCCGGCGACATTGAGTCGGTCGAGATTCTGAAAGATGCGTCCGCCACCTCGATCTATGGGTCGCGGGGGGCCAACGGGGTGGTGCTCATTACCACTAAACGCGGCAAATCGGGGGCTACGCGCATTGACTACGACGGTTCGCAATCGGTGCAGACCGCCACGCACGTGGTGAAGGTCCTGAACGCCACCGATTACGCCCGCTATCAGAACCTACGGGCCATCTCGCGCAACCAGACTGTTCCCTATGCCAATCCCGCCCAGTTTGGCGAAGGCACCAACTGGGTCGACGCGGTCACGCGGACGGGCAGTATTGCCAATCACAACCTCACCCTGTCTGGCGGCAGCGACCGCACGCAATTTGCCCTGGCAGGTGGCTATTTCCGCAACGACGGAATCGTTAAAAACACTCATTTTGAACGGTATAACCTGCGGCTCAACGTAGACTCTAAATTCCTCAACGACAAGGTTCGGGTGGGTAGCAGCACGTTTTTCTCGCGCACGGGTTCCAACAATGCCGCCACCGACCGGAGCAGCCCGGGGGGTGCCATCATCACGGCACTGGGCCAGTCGCCCATTGGTCCTGTTTATAAACCGGATGGCACCTATGACCTGCAATCGTACGATGGGCGTTTTCTTACTAATCCGCTG
>JAYVAP010000742.1:0-4591 GCA_043750915.1 Spirosoma sp.
GCCCCAGGTCGCCCCGTTGCTCAAACCGGTAATCGATCTTTTCGTTGTCGGGAACGCCCTGCTGAATGGTGTCGAGGTCCTTTTTAAAGGAATCGGGTGAGGCAATGTTGAACTGAAAATGCGGTCCGTGCCCCGTACCGAAATACGGTTTGTCGACAAAAAGATTGCGGTATTTCGGGCTTTGGGCGGACTGCGGGGTAAGGGTGATCTCGGCCACGCGGTCGTTAACCACCACAACTTCCGACACTTCGCGGTCTTTCATCATCCGCTCGAATCGCTTCTGCGAAATCTCACGGGTAGCCGAACTTTTGTTGAAGAATGTAATGCCCAGGACAGCGGCAATCAGCAACGCAATGAGCCATCCTTGAAAATTGGGCTTGCGCGGCCCAGTCCGGGGTACTAATGGGTTTCTATTATTATCTGACATTTGCTTAGGTTGTACAAACGGATTTCAAGGATTAACAACGTTTGGCTGGCTAATGTTTCTACGGCCAAACGGTTCGGACAGGCGGTCATTAGAGCCGATATACGGTCTGAAATAACCTGATTTATGCTTGCTGGGGCAACGGTATGCTTACGCCTTCTTCGATGTGGTGAATCTCGGCATCGCCCCAGAGTTGTTCGAGATCGTAGAAAGCCCGGCGGTCCTTCTTAAACACGTGAACCACCACGTCTACATAGTCGAGCAGAATCCATTCACGGTTGGTTTTGCCCTCGCGGTGCCACGGGTCCTGCTTGCAGGCTTTATAGACTTCTTCCTCAACCGAGGTTGAGATGGCATCGATCTGGGTATCGGAATTACCCGAGCCCAGCACGAAATAATCACAGATGGCGTTTTTAACCCGACGCAGATCCATAACAACGATGTCCTGCGCTTTTTTTTCCTGCATTCCCCGAACCACGAAATCACGTATCTGTTCGGCGGTAAATTGACTATTTTTGTTGATTCTCATGCGTTTTGTTTAACGGGGCACGATGGGCCAATCAGCGGGTACGTTTCCTGGGCGATGGGAATCGCTGGCAGTACCATTCATTAACTCCCTACTACTGAACTATACAATCTTTTGACAAAAATCTATCCCAAAACCCTTTTTATCGGGCAAATACTGAAATACCTGCCAAGCTGTCAGTCTACCAATGACGAAGCGTCCGATCTGATGGCGCGGGACGACCCGCCCGAAGGCACAATTATCGTGACGGATCACCAAACCGCCGGACGCGGACAGCGGGGCAACGTATGGGAAGCACAACCCGGTCAGAATCTAACCTTCTCGCTGATTCTGAAACCAACTTTTCTGCGGGCAACCGATCAGTTCTGGCTCAACATGGCCATTTCGCTCGGCATCACCGATACGCTGCAACCGTTGCTCACCGATACACGCTCCATCAAATGGCCCAACGACCTGTATGTGGGCGACCGAAAACTGGGGGGTATCCTGATTGAGAACACGCTGCAAAGCTACTGCCTGGCCGGATCGGTGGCGGGCATCGGGTTAAACATAAACCAGACCGGGTTTGCTTCCCCAACCGCCACATCGCTGCAACAACAGGCTCCACTGCCTAATGGCTACGACCTGCCCGGTTTGCTCCGCTCGCTTTGCGAACGCCTTGAACACCGCTACCTGCAACTACGGGCGGGTCAGTTTAACCGGCTGAAAGTCGATTATTTGCAACGCCTGTACCGCTATCAAGAAACGCACCCGTTCGAGAGTGGGGGACGCGTGTTTCAGGGAACCATTATTGGCATAGACACAGCCGGGCGGCTGGCCATCGACGATGCCGGGCAGCTGCGCTACTTTGGTTTTAAGGAAGTGGCCTTTTTGTAGTGCTGCACCTCCGGTGCGGCTATAAAAAGCTATCCGACAGCCGAACCGGAGGTGCGGCACTACCTGATGGCTTCGCCCATTGGGTCGCCGATGCAGCCGCTGGGTTCGAGAATGCCGAGGAGGGCCGCAATGGTGGGGGCAATATCATAGATGTGGGTCCGGCGGAAGGTTTGGCCCGCCCGAATGCCCCAGCCGTAGAGCAAAAAAGGCACGTGGGTATCGTAGGCGTAAGTGCTGCCGTGCGTTGTTCCTTTGGCCCGGCCCTCAAACCAGCCCGCCTGCTGCAACACGTAGAAATCGCCACTGCGGTTGGGAAAATACACGTTGCGGAACAAATCGGCCTGCGCCTGGGGCAAGGCATCGGCGTTGAGGTTGTGCAGGTTCAGCACATTGACCACGCCCCGCTGCTTCAGCAAAGTGCGTTTCACCAGTTCGTATACGTCTGGCATGAGCACTTTTTTCTCTGCCATCAGGTCGTGGTTGAGGTAAATTTCCTGGTTGAAATAAGCCAGCACCCATTGCCCCGTCCCGTAGGTTTTTTCGAGTGCTGTTTTCACGGCATCATTCACTTCGCCGTAGTTTTTCACCCCGGCGGGAATGCGGTACTGCTGCGAAAAACCCGGCACATCGGCCACGCCATGGTCGGCCGACAGAAACGTCAGCCACTGGCCTTTGCCTACCGTGGCATCCAGCTGGGCAAACAAATCGGCCAACTGGCGGTCCAGCCGGATATAGTTATCTTCCGTTTCAACGGCATGGGTGCCAAACGTATGGCCAATGTAGTCGGGCGACGAGAAGCTTACACACAACATGTCGGTTACGGTGTTCTGGCCTAATTTTTCGCCTTTGATAGCCGCCAGCGCAAATTCTTTGGTGAGCTGGTCGCCATAGGGGCTTGTTCGCAGCACTTCGTATTTGGCTCCGCCTGCCTGAACCACAAACTCGTGCGGAAAAACGGGCTTCTCTTCGCCCGGCAGCGTGGCTTCGTAGGCTTCGTTGTCGGCAGTGCTTTCGGTGTACTGATTCAGGGGAAGCGTGGTTTCCCACTTCTGGGCAATAAACTGCTCGGGCAGTTTTCGGGCATTGAAAGCCTGCACCCAGGCGGGCAGCTCTTTGCCATAAAATGTGCTGCTGATAAAATTACCGTCTTTAGAATCGAACCAGTAGGCACCGTTGGCGGCATGACCGGCGGGCAAAATTGCCCCCCTGTCTTTGAGGGCAATGCCAATAACCCTGGCCCGGCCATTGGTGGCCAGTTTAAGCTGGTCGCCAATGGTGGTAACGAGCATATTGCGGGGCGACATTTTACCGGCCGTACCCGAATTACCGAGCGTGCTGACGGTGGTATCTTCGGCACAATACATCATCCGGCCCAGGTTGCGGTCATAGAAATCGTTACCCACAATGCCATTCAGGGCCGGAGCCGAGCCGGTATAAATAGCCGCGTGGCCCGGTCCGGTGTAGGTGGCTGCGTAATGGTAGTGGTTATTGCGGGCGTTGAATCCGCCATCCATAAGCCGTCGAAATCCACCCGTCGTGTATTTATCGTAATACCGATACAGGTAATCGTAGCGCATCTGATCGATCACGATACCCACCACCAATTTAGGTCGGGCCAGCGGTTGGGCGGCCGCAGGAAGGGCGGGTTTGGGTAGCCGGGCATTTTTGGGTTGCGCCAGCAGGGGCATTGCCGATAGCAGCAGCAGGAAAACAGGCGTAATCAGGCGCATGGAGCCAGAACAGAGAAGGTTGGAACTAAAGGCAAAAGTACGAACAAATTGGCGGACCGACTTATCAGACGCATGAACAGTTTGTTAAGCCCAAAACAAGTCCGCAGCATAGCGGCTAAAACGCATTTTTTTTAACATTGCCGTATTGATTGGGTTGATTCAGCAACGGCTACCCTGCTGATATAGGTTTTAGATTTACCCGCTGCTATGATTCAACTTACCGGCCCAGCTTCGTTTCTGCTGACGGCCCTGCTACTGTTTACGGCCATTTTTGGTCGATACGTCTTATTTTCCTGGGGTTTCTGGTGGCTCTTCAACGTATCCATGAACGATCAGTTTGCGCACCGGGCCGTGCTGACGCGTCCCCGAAAGCCCGGCCAGGACCGGCGCGAAATTGGCTGGTCGCTGCTGACATCGCTTATTTTTACGGCCATTGCCCTGGGCATACTGGCTGCCCATCAGGCAGGCTATACTAAAATCTATACCGACCTGAAGGCCTATCCGCTGCTGTGGTATCCGGCCAGTATTACGCTGGTGCTTTTTCTTCACGAAACGTATTACTACTGGCTGCACCGCTGGATGCACCGGCCGGGCGTGTATCGGCGGGTACACCAGACCCATCACGACAGCGTTACAACCTCGCCCTGGACATCTTTTTCCTTCCACCCCATCGAGAGCACCCTACAGGCCATTGTCATTCCGGCACTTACTTTCGTGCTGCCACTGCACATCTCGGCGGTGGGCTTGCAGTTGCTCATCATGACCGTTTCGAGCGCGGTAAACCACCTGAACACCGAAATTTACCCGCGCAATTTTAACCGGCACTGGCTGGGCCGCTGGCTCATTGGGGCCACCCACCACAGCCTGCACCACGCGCAGTTCCGGTTCAACTACGGACTCTATTTTACATTTTGGGATAAGTGGATGAAAACAGAAAGCCCCGATTTCCATAAGAGATGTTAGACGACGAGGTGATTGCCACCGCACTTTTAGACAGGCTCCTTTTCAAGTGCGAAATAATCAGTTTAACAGGGG
>JAYVAP010000743.1:0-2631 GCA_043750915.1 Spirosoma sp.
TTCAGGCCCATCAGCATCCCGCGCAGTTGATCGCCTTCGGCGAAAGAGGTGATTGCGGCCCGGCCTGCATTGTTGACTTTTTCAACGGCTCCGTGCAGGTAAACCAGTGCCATTTGCTGCTGAAGAGCTACGGCGGCTTCGCCTTTAATACCAATCAGTTTCTCAATCCGTAACAGCACCGATTCGGCGACGTAGATTTCGATGGCCATATCGGCGATGTTCATCAAAATCTCCTGCTCGCCCGAGAGGTTTGTGGTGAATGTTTGAACAGCGGCCCCCGCTACCATCAGCGTGGCTTTTTTCAGGTTTCGCAGGGCTTTTTTCTCGGCCACAAACAGGCCCTCTTCTTCATCACCATTGAAATCGGGAATGGACATAATCTCTTTGGCCACGGCCATGGCGGGTCCCATCAGGTTGAGTTCGCCCTTCATGGCCCGCTTCAGCAACATGTCGACCACGAGCATCCGGTTGATTTCGTTGGTGCCTTCAAAAATACGGTTGATCCGGGCATCGCGGTAGGCACGGTCCATAGGCGCGTCGGCCGAGTAGCCCATGCCGCCATACACCTGAACACCTTCATCAACCACGTAATCAAGCACTTCCGAGCCGTGAACTTTCATGATGGCGCATTCGATGGCAAACTGCTCCAGGGCTTTCAGTTTGGCCGACACATCATCTAAGCCCTGCGCTTTGAGGTCCTCAATCAGGTCGTCGATGTTCTGCCCGGCGCGGTACGAAGCCGTTTCCGACGCGTAGGCCCTGATGGCCATTTCGGCTAGTTTATGCTTGATAGCCCCAAACTGCGAGATCGCCATTTTAAACTGTTTGCGCTCATTCGAGTAGCGAATGGCCTGATTAATTACTTCTTTGGCTCCCCCAATGGTGGCGGCTCCCAGTTTGATCCGGCCGATGTTGAGGATGTTAACGGCAATTTTGAACCCGTTGCCCTGCGCCGACAGCATATTTTCGACCGGCACTTTGCAATCGGTAAAAAATACCTGACGCGTGTCGGAGCCTTTAATGCCCATTTTATGCTCCGGCTCATTCATGGTAATACCTGCCCAGGAACGCTCTACAATAAAAGCGGACAGATTTTTATCCAGCTGCCCCGCACTGTCTGCTACTTTAGCAAATACGATGTAGAGGTCGGCAAAACCGCCATTGGTGATCCACATCTTCTGCCCGTTCAGCACATAGTGGCGGCCATCATCGGTAAGAACGGCCTTTGTCTTGCCCGAGTTGGCATCGGAACCCGAATCGGGTTCGGTCAGGCAGTAGGCTGCCTTCCATTCACCGGAGGCTAATTTGGGCAGGTATTTCGATTTTTGTTCGCCATTGCCATAGTAAACAATAGGCAGGGTGCCAATGCCCGTGTGGGCCGACAGAGCCACCGAAAAGGAATGCCCGCCCCCCGTTGCTTCGGCTACGAGCATTGAGGTGTTGAAGTTGGTGCCAAACCCGCCATATTCTTCAGGCACGGAGGTTCCCAGCAGGCCGAGTTCGCCCGCTTTGTCCATCAGCGACGACATTAGGTCGGGCGATTTGGCTGCGTCGATCTCATCTAAGCGTGGCCATATTTCGCGCTCCAGAAACTCACGGCAGGTAGCCGCAATCATCTGCTGCTCTTCCGTAAATTCTTCGGGGATAAATACCTGTGCAGCCGCCGTTTCTTTAATCAGAAATTCGCCCCCCTTAATGGACGCTTTAGGTTCTGTCGCAATCATGTGATCAGGAGTTTGTTAGGCTTGCATTTTGTTTGTCATACAAAGTAAAGCACTTGAAAAATGGTATGCAAGCATACTAATAACAAAAATTTCGCCCGAATAATCTACCAAAACCGCAACGGTCAGGGGGGGCTATAGCTTGCCTTACGATAAAAAGTGGCAACAATTAGTTCACCGTTTGTCATTTTCACAAACATTAATACTAAGTTTAAGCGTTTAAAACACGGCACTTCCTCTATATTTATGTGTTTTACGTTACTCAGCACCATAAAAATCTCATAAAAGTTTTGAAGGCTTTCTCTTTGCTTCTTACATTCGGTATCAGTGTGTTCAGCCACGCTTATCAGGTAAAGGCACAATCAGTACCCGAAACACCGTTAGATATTGATTTTGCGGGCGTAACAATCCACCTGAATGAGCAAAGCCGGGAACTGTTACAGCGCGAAATCGGGCGGCTCTACACGGACCGGGCCGAACTACAGCGCGACATCGAATCGCTGCGGCAACTGAGTCCCCTGCTGGAGCCAATTTTGAAAGCGCAGCAGTTGCCCATGGACTACCGCTACGCTGTTTTACCCTTTACAGGAGAGAACCCAACCGGCTACTGGGCCCTTACGCCAGACCGGGCTACTGCCCTCGACCTAATCATGAATGCCGCTGTCGATGAGCGATACCATCCTTTGCTGGCCACCCAAGCAGTGACGACTTACCTGAACCGATTATGCAATGTGTCCGACAATCCGGTTTCAGCCCTGGTTCATTATCTACAAACTGACACACTGGCTACCCATGCTGCTGATAGAGCTAAAGTCACCTATGTACTGCTTGATGCACAAAACCCGGCCCTGATCTGGACCGTTATTGCCCGAAAGCTGGCTTTCGAGCGCGAAGAACCCCTGCTGCGTCA
>JAYVAP010000744.1:0-2155 GCA_043750915.1 Spirosoma sp.
TGATGGGGCTGGTCTGTTCCGTATAGCCCGGATTGCTCAGGGGAATCGTGGCTACCTGATACGGTTCGGTAACCGTCTGACTGATTAGGTCGGCACCAAAATTATCTAAACTCGAGCGAACCGTCAGCTGTTGTGGTCCCGACGCGGAGCGGGCAAAGGCAAAGGTCAAAGCCGTCAGCGTTAGTTTGGCCGTTCCGGTAGGCTGAACCGTAAACTGCACATACTCCGTGTTGTTACAAACCGACACGGACCAGTTTTGCACGTTAACGCTCAGGTTGTTGTGGCCCGGCGTGTATTGATTTATAGCCAGTTTGTTCACCCCAACATAACTTACGGCTGACATTGAGATGAGGCTATTGGACGACACGCCGTTATCGTTGCCCTCGAAGCTCCAAAGTCCCGAAAACGGGGCTGTCTGCGCCCGCATCAGTAGCGGCCACAACAGAATAAGCAGAATGAGTGGGCCAATTCTCTTCATAATCAGACCGATAACCGCATAGCGGGTAGCTTTGCCAAAGTTTCATAAAGATTGACAAAGTTTCTGCTAATACAAAAACGTGCCCATCTCACCGTCGATGGTAACCCGTTTGCCTATATACGGTTCGACATGGCCAATTATCTGAGCGTCAATGTTGTAGCTCTTTGCAATGTCGATTACCCGCTGGGCATGTTCCTCGCCCAGATATACTTCCAGCCGGTGGCCCATGTTGAAAACCTGGTACATTTCCTGCCATTCGGTGCCGCTTTCGGACTGAATGAGCCGGAACAGGGGCGGAATGGGAAAGAGGTTGTTTTTGATAATATGCAGATTTTCTACAAAGTGCAGCACCTTTGTTTGCGCGCCACCCGAACAATGCACCAGCCCGTGAATATGGGGCCGCAGTTCGTCGAGCAACACTTTGGCTACGGGCGCATAGGTGCGGGTGGGCGACAGAATGAGCTGGCCCACCGTCAGGCCCGTACCGGCAACGGGATCTGTGAGCCGCTTCGAGCCGCTGTAGATGAGTAATTTGTCGATGGCCGGATCAAAACTTTCGGGGTATTCGTCAGCCAGATAATGGGCCAGTATGTCGTGGCGGGCCGAGGTAAGGCCGTTGCTGCCCATGCCGCCATTGTACTGTTTTTCGTAGGTTGCCTGCCCAAACGAGGCCAGTCCCACAATCACGTCGCCCGCCCGAATCCGGTCGTTGCTGATGACGGCATCGCGTCGCATCCGGGCCACAACCGTGCTATCAACAATGAGTGTTCTGACCAGATCGCCCACATCGGCGGTTTCGCCCCCGGTGCTGTAGATTTCGATGCCGTGATCGCGCAGTTGTTGCAGCACTTCCTCGGTGCCGCTGATGAGTTCAGCGATGATGTAGCCGGGAATAAGGTTTTTGTTGCGCCCAATAGTCGAAGAGAGCAACATCGGCCCGGTGGCTCCCACGCAGATCAGATCGTCGGTATTCATCACGATGGCATCCTGGGCAATGCCCCGCCAAACGCTCATATCGCCGGTTTCGCGCCAGTAGAGGTAGGCCAGGGCCGATTTTGTACCCGCTCCATCGGCGTGCATAATGGTACAAAAATCAGGATCGCCCGCCAGCATGTCGGGCACAATTTTGCAGAAAGCCTTTGGGAACAGGCCCTTGTCGAGTTGGGCAATGGCGTGGTGAACGTCTTCTTTACTGGCGGAAACCCCGCGCCGGGCGTAGCGATCGGTCATACCACAAAGGTAAAACAAAGACAGCTAAGCAATGTAGTTGGGGGCGGTGTTGCTGCCTGCTTCAGCGGCTGCCGGTAGCAGTGCCCACATACATGATGGGTGCGATGCCGGCCTGACGGGCGGCCGAAATATCGACGGTAGCATACCCGGCTTTTTCGCGTAGTATTTTGGTTCTGCTTTCGGCAAAGGTCTGATTGCCTGATTCGAGGGCCGCTACAAACGATTTTGCGGCTACCTGCGCTCTCGGGCCAGTGTCTGTTCCGAGTAGTGTTTTGTACAGGCGGTTGTTCAGGATTTCGGCCTCGCGGGCATCCGTACCAATCATTGTTGTTTCCAAATAGGCCTGTTGTTTACCTTCTTCGTCTAAGTCGAAGCCTACGAACATATGTCCCGGCACCACTACCAAAACGGGATTGATGTCTATTTTGCGCAGAATCGATGCCAGCA
>JAYVAP010000745.1:0-6956 GCA_043750915.1 Spirosoma sp.
TGAGCCCATCCCAAACGGTGGAAGCAGCCCAGCCGGTGGTGATGCCTGCCGACGGAGAGCCTGCCGATCTGGTGGTATCGCCAAACCCCAGCACGGGCCTGGTCAATTGCCGGTATGTGGTGCGGCAGCCAGGCCGCGTGGCACTAACGGTTTCCGATGTGCAGGGCCTCCTGGTGCTGCCGGGTTTGACTTTGCCAGACCAGCAGCCGGGTCAGTATGAGACAGCGCAGGATTTGTCGGCCCTGCCATCGGGCCTGTATCTGATCCAGCTCGAGACGGCGGCTGGCAAATCAACGGTGCGGGTGGTGTTGCAACGCTGAAGTGGCAGGAGAGATTGGCTATGCCGAACCGGGCACCGACTTTAGGTTTGCCAAAGCTACTTTTTTTCTGGTAGCGATAGAGTCAGTCCTACCGTGGCAATCAGTCCCAGGTTGTTATAGGTTTGAAATCCCAATCTTGATGGCAATGTTACGCCCCCCAACGGAATGTAGCAACCAAACTGACCGTTGAATGACAATACGGGTAAAAGCGGCAGGCGAATCATTTGGGCAACATCTATTCCCAGCAGACCACCGGGAGAACCCGTCGGTACGGGCTTAGTGAGTGCAGACTGCTCTCGTATACTGGCTGAGACATAATCGGTATAGTGCAGTTTGATGGCAGCACCCCATTGCCAATTCGATGGCCCGGTCCAGCTACCGGATGCCTGCATGAAATAACGGCTGTAGCGGGCATCCAACTGGTTCTCTATCCACCGGAGTTGCCGGGAGCCGCTGCCATAACCACCTGTTGCGGCCCACGTGAACGCCTGGCGCATGGTTCGATAATACGATACCTGGCCCTCCCAATAGGTGCTGTTAATGGCCACTGAGTAACCGTCTGACAATCCGGGCAGCGGATTGTCGTGAAAGGTTTGCTGGTTCATGAACACAGTCCCACCGAGGGCAACGTGGTTAGTAACCGCATAGGACAGGCTACCGTCGTATCCACGCTTACCACCATAACCCAGCTGACCGGAAAGCTGATTGCGGCCCGTGTGCGTCGGTATGTTTACCGGGGCCGATTCAGTTAGTGAAGAGATACGCATCACTGCACAGCCGGAGCAGCAAAAGATGAGCGCAGAAAGCACAAGTCGGGCAGGGTGCATGGCGGTTAGAAATTGATTGTGAAAACGGCTCAAGTTTACGCAAAAATAGTTTCCTTTAAACCAATCATCTACCGAAAGTTACAACACTGTTGGCTTTTTAAATCGGGTACATGATTGTGTTTAATTCACTCCTGCGCCCGCCAGAAAAAATACACCGTCAGCACGCAGCCAATTGTCACGATAATTAGGCGCAACCGGCCCGGCGGGATACGTTTGGCATAGAGCGCACCCACGTAGCCGCCCACGATGGAGCCGCCCACCATTACCAGGGCCGGAGGCCACACTACCACGCCCGAGGCCACAAACGTAACCACCGAAATACCGTTGACGGCCGTAGTCAGCAGCACTTTGAGGGCGTTGGCATGGCGCAGGTCGGTCAGGCCCAGCAGGCTGAACGTGGCCATGAAAAGGATGCCCATACCCCCGCCGAAAAAACCGCCATATACGGCTATGCCAAACAAAGCCAGGTGTTGCCAAACGGGGCCTGCCTGCCCGGCCGACAGGCTACTCAGCCGCGATGATTTGACGGCAAACAGGAGCGTGGCCGTTAACAGCAAATAGGGAAAAACAACGGCCAGCGCATGGGGCGAGATCCGTAGCAGCAACAAAGCCCCCGCCAGACCACCCGCCACGCTGACCGCCAGAAAACCCGCCAGCCGACGACGGCCATATCCGCTCCACGCCTGCCGCAGGGTAATGGCACTGAAAACCGACCCCGGCCAGAGGGCCACCGTGCTGGTGGCATTGGCCGACAGCAGCGAGAGTCCCGAAAAGGTCAGCGATGGAAACGTCAGAAAGGTGCCGCCACCCGCCAGGGCATTCATGGCACCACCACCCAGCGCGGCCAGAAACAGCAGGGCATAGGATAAAAAAAGCGTCCCGTCGATAACCATTGGTTTGTTGCCGTCAGGTAATGGTATCCCAAAGCAGGTAGGCGTTCAGGCTGATGATGATGCCGGCTACTGCCCATGACAGTAGCCGCAGCCAGGCGGGATTGACAAAGCGGCCCATTTTGAGTTTGTCGCTGGTAAACAAAACCAATGGTACTACGGCAAAACTTAGTTGCAGCGACAGGATTACCTGGCTCAGCACGAGCAGTTCGGAGGTGCCCTTTTCACCGTAAAGAATGGCCACGATCAGGGCTGGCACGATGGCCACTAAGCGCGTGATGAGCCGACGCAGCCAGGGCCTGACGCGCCAGTTCAGAAAGCCTTCCATCACAATCTGACCCGCCAGCGTACCCGTTAACGTTGAGTTCTGACCCGATGCCAGCAAGGCCACGGCAAACAGAATACCGGCCAGTTTGACCCCCAAAATAGGATCGAGCAAACGGTGCGCGTCGGTGATGTCGGCTACCTGCTGATTGCCCGAAAAATGAAACGTTGCCGCCGACAGGATGAGGATGGCCGCGTTGATAAAAAACGCCAGAAAGAGCGAAGCCGTGGAGTCGATGGTAGCAAATTTAATGGCCGATTTCCGCCCCGCATCGTCCCGGTCATAGTCGCGGGTTTGCACAATGCTGGAGTGCAGATACAGGTTGTGCGGCATAACAGTGGCCCCCAGAATGCCGATGGCGATATAAAGCATGGCCGGGTTGGTTATAATTTCGGCGCGGGGCAGCAATCCGCCCAGTACATCGGCCAGGGCAGGGCGCGACACCAGCAATTCATAACCAAAACAAAACAGAATCAGGAAAATAAGACTGGCCACAATGCGCTCCAGCCACCGAAAGCCCTTGTTTTGCAGATACAACAGCAGCAACACATCCAGTGCCGTGATGAGAATGCCTACCGTGAGGGGCAAACCAAACAGCAGATTCAGGGCAATGGCCGAGCCAATGACTTCGGCCAGATCGGTGGCGGCAATGGCAATTTCGGCCAGTATCCACAGGACAAGTGCCACCGGACGGCTAAAATGGTCGCGGCAGGCCTGCGCCAGATCGCGGCCCGTGGCAATGCCCAGCCGGAGAGCCAGGTGCTGGAGCAGCATGGCAAAGAGGTTGGAGATCAGCACCACCGACAGCAGCCGGTAGCCAAACTGGGCACCACCGGCAATGTCGGTGGCCCAGTTGCCGGGGTCCATATAGCCAACGGCCACCATCATGCCGGGGCCCGCATAGGCCATCAGCGTTCGAAAAAAACCGGCGTTTCGGGGCACCCGCACCGAGCCATGTACCTCGGCCAGTGAGTGGGCCGGGTTATCCTGTCGCCAGCCTTTGGGGGGCGTATTTGCAGTATCCACTACGGAGTTGTGGCGTTAAATATGAAACGGTTGTAAGACCGGTAAACGGCTCAAAGATAAGCTTTGTTGAAATAAAAATTTAGGCTAATCTAAATTTTTAGAAAGTTTAACATAAAAACTACCTTTGCCCGCAAACTGTTTGGCCTTGTCCGGTCGTTTCAGTTTAGCAACCGCATCGTATGCAATCGTTCACCGAAGAAAACTATCTAAAAACGATTTACTACCTCGCCACCCGCCAGGAGGGGGAAGTGAGCACGAATGCGCTGGCCGAAATGACCGCCACCAAAGCGGCATCCGTGACGGATATGCTCCGCAAACTGGCCGATAAACAGCTTATTCATTACAAAAAATACCAGGGTGTCCGGCTCACCGAAGAGGGCGAACGCCTGGCCCTGCAAATCATTCGGCGCCACCGGCTCTGGGAGGTATTTCTGGTAGAGAAACTCGGGTTTGGCTGGGATGCAGTGCATGAAATAGCCGAGGAACTGGAGCACATCCGGTCCGAAGAGCTGGTGGCCCGCTTAGACACCTTTCTGGGCGGCCCGCAATTCGACCCCCACGGCGACCCCATTCCTACCCCAAGCGGGCACATGCCCGAAACAGGCTACCGCAAACTGTCCGATACCCCGGCGGGCGAGCACGTCCGGCTGATGGCGGTGCTGGAACACTCGGCTGGCTTTTTGCAACACCTCGACCACTCGCAGCTCACCCTCGGCAGCGCGGTGCGGGTATCAGAAATCAACGCCTTCGACAAATCCGTGCTGGTGGCCATTGACGGAGGCCGCACGGTGTTTGTGAGCCATGAGGTGGCAAAAAATTTATTGGTACGTTAACATCCCCCCATGAAAATACTCGACTGGTATATTTTGAAGCGCTTTTTGCTCACCTACGTCTTTGTGGTGCTGGTAATTGTGCTGGTGGTGGTAATGATCGACTACACGGAAAAGGTTGATAACTTCCGCAAAAACGAGGCCCCAGTCGGCAAAATTCTGTTCGATTACTACCTCAATTTCATTCCTTACTGGGCCAATTACATCAGCCCGCTGATGGTGTTCATTTCCACCGTTTTTCTGACCTCCCGGCTGGCGGCCCGCACCGAAATCATCGCTATTCTAAGCAGTGGTGTCAGCTTTATCCGGCTGCTGTTTCCCTACGTGCTGGGCGCAACGGTGCTGGCCGTCGCTACCTTTTTTTTGGTTAATTACATCATTCCAAAGGCCAATAAAACCCGGATTGCCTTTGAGGTAAAATACATCAACGATGCCTATACCTTCTCGGGCCGAAACATTCACCTGACGGTTGCGCCAAACACGTATGCCTACATGGAAAGCTATAACAACCTGAGCAACACGGGCTATAAGTTCACCCTGGAGCGCATAGAAGGCAATCAGCTCCAGCAAAAACTCTCCGCCGACCACATTGAATGGGATGCAAAAAAAAAGAAATGGGCCGTCTACGACTATAAAATCCGCACCATAAACGGCATCCACGAAACCCTCACGCCCGGCACCCGCTTAGACACTACGCTGAACATGAAACCCGACGATTTCAGCTCGGATTTCAACCTCTATGAAACCTTTACCCGCCCCGAACTCAACACCCACATTGCGCTGCTGCGGAGTCGCGGGGCCGACGGGGTGGAAACATATCTGCTCGAAAAATACAGCCGCGACACCCGCCCCTTTGCCATCATTATCCTAACCGTGATTGGCGTTATCATGTCGGCCCGAAAAAGCCGCCGGGGCGTGGGCTGGCAGGTGGCCCTGGGGTTCATGCTGGCCTTTACGTACCTGCTGTTTTTCATGCTCGCCAAAGGTATTGCCGAGTCGGGCAATCTAAACCCCGTTGTGGCGGTCTGGCTGCCAAACGCTATTTTTGCGGGCATTGGCTTGCTGCTCTACAACACCATTCCCAAATAACATCCCCTGCCTCTCCACTCCGTAGCATCTTAACGGCCTTCGTGTCGGCATTCTCATGCAAAAGCCTTCCTTATCCGATTACCTTCAGCTTCATTTCATTGTAGTAATTTGGGGGTTCACGGCCATTTTGGGCAAACTCATGGAGCCGCTTGATTCGTCGGCGGTGGTGCTTTTTCGGACGTTGCTGGCGGTGGCGGGCATGGGCGTGGTGCTGCTGGCACGCCAGCAATCGATTGATGTGCTCCCCCGAGACCGCTGGCGGCTGCTGGCAACGGGTGGGCTGATTGCGCTGCACTGGCTTACTTTTTTTCTGGCCGCCCGCATCGCCAACGTGTCGGTTTGCTTAGCTGGCCTGGCCACGAGTTCGCTCTGGGCCAGTGTGCTGGAGCCGCTGTTGCTGCGCCGTAGGGTGCGGCCGGTGGAGGTGGTGCTGGGCGCAGTGGTATTGTTGGGGCTGTACCTGATTTTCCGGTTCGAGTTCGACAAGGGGGTTGGGCTGGCGGTGGCGGTGTTTTCGGCCCTGCTCTCGTCGCTATTCACCATTATTAACAGCCGCTTTGCGCAGCGACTTGATGCCTATGTTATTTCATTTTACGAAATGGCGGGAGCCTCGGCAGGTGCCCTGCTGATGTGGCTGGCCAGCCAGGCAACAGCCCCCCTGGCAACCGGCCAGGCAGCTCAGTACGTACCCGAAACGGCCGGGCAATGGGGCTGGCTACTGCTGCTGTCGCTGGTTTGCACCGTCTATGCCTATACGGTAGGCGTGCGGCTGCTGCGTAAATTTTCGCCGTATATGGCAATCTTAACCGTAAATTTGGAGCCGGTATACGGAATTTTGCTCGCCGTGCTCATTTTTGGCGATGCCGAGCGCATGACACCCGGTTTTTATGTCGGTACGCTCGTTATACTGGTGGCTGTGCTGGCCTATCCCTTTCTGAATCGCCGATTAACCCGTTCGATACCCGCCGAAGTTTTGTAGGAAACGTTACCTGTATTTCCTGTCAAACAACTCCTCAGTGCTTGATTAACCGCTCACACCGGGCCAGCTGGCCGGTTATTTTTCTATGAAAAAACCGTTTACCGGTCGTTTTGCCGACGCAATTGCCGTTTTTTTGTTTCTGCTGGCCTGCCTGCCTTTGCTTTGCCTGTCGGCCTACAATCACCCGTCGGCAGCCGATGACTATTGCTTTGCCGATACAGCCGTGCGCGATGGTTTCTGGGCCGCTCAGAGGTTTTATTATGATGGCTGGACGGGCCGTTATTTTTCCAATATGCTCGTTCATGCCAATCCGCTTGTCTGGAACTGGTATGCAGGCTTTCGGTTCATACCCGCCCTGGCCGTTATGGCGATGCTATGGTCATTATTTAGTTTGCTGAGTGAGTTGCTGCGGGGCGAGCCAGTCAGGACCCGTTTGCTCACGACCGGCCTGCTGTTTTTCCTGATAGTGCTGGCCCTGCAAAGTGTGGTGGAGGCTTTTTTCTGGACGGCGGCCATTGCCACCTACACGGTTCCCACCGTGCTGACCATTTATCTGCTCGCCATTATCATGCGCTGGTATCGGCTACCGGCGGGCTGGACCAGGCGGCTAACGGTGGTATGGGCGGGCTTTCTGGTATTTGCCAGCATCGGCTCGGGCGAAACCAACCTG
>JAYVAP010000746.1:0-2755 GCA_043750915.1 Spirosoma sp.
TTGAATGGCAGAAATGTAACGTGTTGATTGGGGTTGATGGGGGCCAGAATAGCCAGGTTGTCGGTGGCGGCAACGGCCCCGGCGGTTCGACCATGAAACGCCCCCGAGAAGGCCACCACCTGGGTCCGTCCATTGTGGAACGATGCCAGTTTGAGGGCATTTTCGTTGGCTTCGGCCCCGGAGTTACACAAAAAAAGGGCATAATCCGGGTGGCCCGACGCAGTACCCAGTTTGTCGGCCAGCGTCTGCTGAAGCGGGATGCGGACGGAGTTGGAATAGAACGAAATTTTCCGGAGCTGGTCGGTCAGGGCCTGTACATAGCGGGGGTGCGTGTGGCCAACGGAGATAACGGCATGACCGCCGTAGAGATCAAGGTAGCGGGTGCCGTCGGCATCCCAGAGGTAGCTGCCCTGCGCCCGAACGGGTTCAATGTCGTAGAGCGGGTAAACGTCAAAAAGGTGGGCCATGTTGTTTCGGGATAATCGCACTGCAAGTTTACGGATTATCGAACGAAAAGGGGACAGCTAGGATAAAAACGAGTGCCCGCTAAACACAAAAATGGCGTAGACACTTCCATTCAGGACAGTATCTACGCCGTTTTTGTGCGGCAAAACCAATATTGATTTTACGGGCACATGCCGAAATTCCGGTTAAACTACGTTCAGCAAATCAAGCACAATTAGCACCAGACCCACCACTAAGGCAAGATAACCCAAGTTAGCGACAGTCCCTGCACTGCCAACCAGCAACAGAATGAGACCAATGATGGCAATAATGATACCAATCGTCAGCAGTGATTTGGCCATTGTGCGCTTGGGCGAGAGTTTGTTTTTGATCTGCTTGTCGATATGTTTGGTAGCCATACGCTCCAGCAAGTTCATTTTCTTCGTCGAAGCCGACGCGTTCGCGGCCATGGATGGCTTCGCAGCGGCTGTTGCCAGCATCTCTTTCACGCGGTCCATGCGCTTGTTCAGCTTTTTGTCGGAGGCCAGTTTGCTGTCGTTCCGCACGTAGGCTTCGATTTTCTCAACGGCGGCTTTTGCCGAGGCAGCCTGTTGGGCAGGGGCGGGCGTGGCAACGGCTACGGGCGCGGCTGCAACCACTTCGGCGGGTTGGGAAGCCGCTTCGGCGGGCGTAACCACGGCGACAGCCTCCGTTTTAGGCGTGTTGTAATGAGCAACAGGTCCACGCTGGAAATAAGCCACCGGGCGGCTGCACGACGAGAGAAGCGCTACCCCCAGCAGGGCGGCATAAAGTTGTTTGGTGAAAGTGATGTTCATAGAGCACTATTTTTAGGGTGAAACACTGCGTTAACAACCAAACAACTGCTTAATCCGCAGATTGTTGGCCGATACCCGAAAAATACCGACGAAATGACCGCTGACACCCGGATTATAACCCATAAAAAAACCGTCGTGCAACGGGTGCAGGACGGTTTTTTATGTAAATATTATCTACTGAAAGAAGCTACTCAGGCCGCTGATCGAAGCTCATAGGCAGCGGTCTTACCAAATTTCTCGCGGGCATATTCCAGGCTGATTGTGAGGTCTTTAAGGCTGCTCTGCGACGGCACTTCAAACATGGCATCGGTAATGATCGACTCGCAGATAGCCCGCAGGCCACGGGCGCCTAAGCCATATTGCAGGGCCTGATCGACGATGTAATTCAGGGCTGTGGCATCCCAGTGCAGGGTAACGCCTTCCATCCGAAATAATTTGTCGTATTGTTTGGTAATGGCGTTTTTGGGTTCGGTCAAAATCCGCATCAGCGTCTCGCGGTCCAGCGGTTCAAGGTGAGTCAGCACCGGCAATCGACCAATGAGTTCGGGAATGAGACCAAATGATTTCAGGTCGAGGGCCGAGATATAGCGCATCAAATGGCCCTTTTCGAGGGTGTCGTTCAATTGGCGCCCGCCCGAGAAACCAATAGGCCGCGTGTTAATTCGCTTGGCAATGTGCCGTTCGATGCCGTCGAAGGCACCTCCGCAGATGAAAAGAATGTTTTCGGTGTTCAGCGAAATCAGCCGCTGATCGGGGTGTTTGCGTCCGCCCTGCGGGGGCACGTTCACCACCGAGCCTTCGAGCAGTTTGAGCAACGCCTGCTGAACGCCCTCCCCGCTCACATCGCGCGTGATGCTGGGGTTGTCGGACTTGCGGGCTATTTTGTCAATTTCATCGATGTATACGATACCGCGTTCGGCGGCTTCCACGTTGTAGTCGGCGGCCTGCAGGAGCCGGGTCAGAATCGTTTCAACGTCCTCGCCCACGTAGCCCGCTTCGGTAATGACCGTGGCATCGGCAATGCAAAAGGGCACTTCAAGGATTTTGGCAATAGAGCGGGCGAGGTAGGTTTTGCCGGTGCCCGTTTCGCCCACCATGATGATGTTCGATTTCTCGATGGTCACATCGTCCTGGGTGTCGGGCTGCATCAGTCGCTTGTAGTGATTATAAACCGCCACCGCAATCGACTTTTTGGCATCGTCCTGCCCAATCACGTACTGATTGAGGTGGAGCTTCATGTCGATGGGCTTGATGAGGTTAATTTTCACCTCGGTAGGCTCACTTTTGCGGGGGCGCATTTCTTCCAGCACTACCTGGTGGCCCTGCTCAATGCAGTAGTTGCAGATGTGCGCGTCGATGCCCGAGAGAAGGAGCATCACCTCGTTTTTGCGTCGTCCGCAGAACGAGCAATTGATTTGTGGCATGAACGGTTGCAGAGTAGCGTGGATTTATGGCTGATCAACGCGCTCAGATGA
>JAYVAP010000747.1:0-4280 GCA_043750915.1 Spirosoma sp.
CGACTGTACACACTTCTGAGCCTATATATGTCCCCATCTTTTTGGAAATAAACCAGGTCCGTATCGCCGACAGGGACCTGTTGGGGTGGTTCGGGAGACGTTTTTCCGTTGACAATCGTCCACAGTTGCGGTAACACCGAATGCTCAAATTCGGCATAAGCCTGGCTGCTTTTTGAGCTGCCCGAATAGCCCGGACTGATGCGGATCGGGTTACGCCCGAACAAGTTCTCCCGCCCGAAGAGGGCAAAATACGTACCCCCAAACGTAGTGCTGAATGGCTCGAGGGCGCCAATCTCCGCGAAACCCATCAGCCGTTTTCTGCCGAACATCGTCTGGCTATACACGGCTTTGTCGGCTGCGTGGAAAACGATCCGTTTCTGTTGATTGACGTAGGCATTCAGGAAGGTACCCACGAAGTAGAGAACGTATAAAATCCAGAAGACGGGCGAGCGCAGCCAGCTAAATAAATTCGAATCCCCCTGACCCAAAAAGTACCCTACTCCCGTGCCCAGCACGAACAGAATCAGCAGCACGTACTGATATTTCTGTAAATGTCTGTTAATAAAAATAACCTGTTCGTTTGCCATTTGAGTCGTGTCATTTTCGCCGGATCGACCGGATCGTACCCGATTTTTCCAGATTCACCAGGTCCGCCCTGGCGAATACATGTTTTCGCCCGCTGAGTAGCTCATCCCGGCCGCTAACGGTATTCTGCTGATAGACTGACCACTGCACCTCGACCGACCCGCCCGAAACGGACAGGACAGAAAAGAGAGACGTAATCCGGGGCCGTTGATTGGGCGTATTAAACACGTAGGTATCACCCACCTGCGGATCTTCTGCCAACACCCGGCGGGCCGCATCGGGCGCGGCCGGAACATAATCGGATGCGTGGTGGCCAGTCGTTAGCCTGCTAGCGGTGCCCGTCCGGGTGCGGCTCTCCGTTGCCCTTCGCCTTTTAAATTCGCCGAACTGTCCGCCGTCTGTTTCGCCCGGCTTGTTTGCCGGGTTAAGAAACACCAGTCCTACGCAAAACAGGAGCAATGTGACCAACAGTCCCGAACCCAGCCAGTAGTAGCCGGGCGTTGGCGCATGAAGGGCATTGAGGTGGCCCGACAACTGTTTTCTTAATGCGGGAGGAGCGTTGTGGTTATCATACGTGGCCATGCAGTGACCGCACACCACCACACCCTGTTTAGACAAGGGAAATGTGGGAATCCAGCATATATGGGCGTAACTGCCGTAGAGACCGACCGTATGCGGTCCGGTCGTGAGACACCGGGGACAAGTAGCCGCAACTGTTATCGTTTTCAGGTAGTTGCGGCCCGTACCAAAGAATATAAACATGAGCAAAAATATCGTTAAAAGTGCTGACTCACTGGCTGTTACGTAATTTGAGCCAACTACTTAGCCGCCAGATGCCGAACCCGATCAGCGCGATTCCGGCCATAAAGCTGAACCCGAAAACGAGGTACTTCCCGCCTGCTTCATAAAGGATTTTTTCAATCCAATGTACGCGTATCATTGGCACCAGCCCGCGCATCACCGCCGGTTTCTCAAAGGCGGTAAATTGGGACAGACGGTCGAAACTAAGCCAGATGAAGCCGAATCCGAGTCCAAAATAACCCAGCAACTGCCACACGGGTGGGTATCTGGAGCGTCGGCCGCTGTATTCGTAGTCCTGAGGATCGTTCATCGTCTTGTTATTTAGCCAGCACGGCCACAATGATTGCTTCGTAGGGCCTGGTTTTGTGGGCCATGTCGGCAATCCGTTTCAGGCCATTTTGGGCAAAAGCCGTTGCCGAGTAAGGCACAACATCGGGCGAAAACTCCGTATCGGGCAGGGTGCTCCAACCGGTTTCCGCATAAAAATTGGTCAGCGTCCGGTTGCCGATGTGCTTTGCGAGCCAGACCGTGTCGCCGTTGACGCGACTGACCCGCCAGACATCGTATCTCGATTGGCTATTGCTGATAGTGGCCAACGTAATACCCGGCGTTGGTTTACTCGTGGCGACAGTAAAAGAATGTTGCTGTTCATTGATGGTGGTCCGTTGGATTTTGCCTGCCACGCTGAGTACACTAACCAACAAAACAACGCCCAGCACGAAGCCCAACGATGTGTGAATGGCTCCCCGCCAGTAGCTGAGGGGTGTTTTGTAGTTGACTTTCATTTGCTTATACGTTCGATGCAGGTCGTCGGTCCAGCGACTGGCGGGCAGCGTATGGCCACAATTCAGGCACTGCACTACGCCGAACACACCTTTGGGATACACTTTGCCCGTGGCAAACTCGGCGTACCGCTGGTGCAGTTCCATGTCCAGACTGTTGGTTTTCCCGCAGGCAGAACAGGTGTGTCCCGGCAGCAACTGGTGCCGGATCAGATCTGATTTAATGAATAAAACGATCATAAGTTAGTCTCGCAGCCGGACGGTACATTGGTTTTGACATCAGTTGGGGGCCATTTGTTGCGCTATGATGAAGCGGACCTCGTTGAGCAGCGTCTCAATATGTTTGGTCTGCTTCATCTGGCACAAAAACACAACGCTCTGCTGGTTACCTATATCAAATACCAGATTGACATCGGTATCTACGTAAATAAAATTTACCCTGCGGTGCATAACCTCGAACGTCCTGAACTGGCGTAGGGTGTAAGCTTTGCGAAAGAGGCCACCCGCCAGTTCCGAGTACATGAATCCGCTCGAAAACAGCTTTCGCTCGGTCATCAGAAAACCGACTAATAGTGCGCCCAGCCCCGCCCCCAGACCCAGATTCAGGTGTGTCAGGCGCAGGGAAGGACTACCCATAACGAACAGGAAAGTCAGGAACATGACCCCGACGGCCGTCCACTTACGCTTATCACGGGCATATACTGCGTTCAGTTGATAGACTCCGTTTCTATTCGTAAAATAAACTAAGCCACGCTCATCAGCAGCGGCTTCATGAGTAGATTTCTGCATCATATTGCTGGATATTAATATTTTGAGACGGGGCAGTGTCGTTTTTTCAAATTCCAGAAATTGAGCCTGATGCTTTGGCAGGTAGCGCGGACTGATGCGGGGCGGGTTGCGCTGATACAGGTCGGCCCGGCTGAACAGCGCGAAATAGGTCCCTCCCCAACTATCCGTATACGGCTTGATGGCACCAATATCGGCAAAAGCCATCAGCCGTTTTTTGCCGATATTGGCGTTTGGCTGTAAACGGCCCGCTCGCTCACAGAAAACCAGACCTCTTTTCGCGCAATGAGCATAACCACCACCAGCGGAATACCAAACAGCAGCAGGTAACAGAGCCAGACCGTTGGCGACACCAGCCAGGCGTGCAGATAAGGCTGTCCGGCCAGCCAGCCATACATAGCAATACCTACCAGCAGGCCCACAACCAGCAGCACGAACGGCACGCGCTGCTGGTGTTTATTGACATAAAATACCGGTTCGTTATCGACAGTTTTCATCTGAATGCTTAGCGGTAAGCGTTGTGGAGTTGGCAGAATTGAAGGGCCATGCGCCAGCCATTTCGCCATTTTGATAAACCAATGTTATGTGCTATCCTTCCTGTCAATCGTGCTTAGGTTCAGGCAAGTCGAAATACGCTCCGTTGGTTGTATTCAATGTTTCGGATAAATTTTTAAAGTTTTTCGTTGTAGGTTTTAGATCAATGTGTTTATCGATAATGCTTCTGTGTTTGTAAATAATAAATGTATTTTCAACGTCGGAATCAATTTTATTGAGATTGACTTCTGTCTTTGTATCTGAAAAATCAGGAACAAAAGTTAATGCAACATTTTTAATATTCAACTCTTTGCCAAGATACGCTAATTCTTTTTGCCTGGTTTCTTTATTATAAGATTTTTCATTTCCATACACAAAATAGACTTTGAGGTATTTTTGCCTGTTCATGCTTTCTTTTTCTAAAAAAATCAGCCATTTCTTTATTTCACTCCAATTTGGATTATTACCAACGTAGTAGATAACCCCATAATAACGTCCATATTTACAGACGGGGCAAGTTTGCGTACCTTTGTCCGGACCAAAAGCGTGGAATGGAATAAATGACGGCTGGTCTTCGCCAATATTTAATCCTGATTGTTTTTCGTTATTTACTTTCTCCGGATAATTTGGAATATTCAACCCTAAAATAATGTCATGTTCGGCTATTTGAAGTTCGCCTTCCAATAATACCCTGACTATACCACTACCACCTCGATTTTCCTGTGGATATTTCTTGAAATATGGAATCAACAGATTGTCATCATCAAAATTAATGTCGTCGGGGTAATATTC